>JAOZPU010000014.1:0-23362 GCA_029932585.1 Spirochaetia bacterium
ATAATGGCAAATGGTGCCAGAATGGAAGGAATTGAAGTGTCTATATTTTTTACTTTTTTTGGAATGGATGCTATTACAAAAAAGAAAATGAACAAAATTAAAATTGCTACAGTTGGAAATCCTGGCATGGGAATGCCCACATGGCTTGGATCTATTCCAGGAATGTCAGCCATGGCAACATCGATGATGATGAAGACTATGGATAAGCTTGATATACCACCTATACCTGAATTTATTGAAATGATTCATGATGCAGGCGGGAAATTATATGCCTGTAAAGCTACTGTAGATATGTTCGGTTTATCTATAGATGATTTTTGCCCTCAGGTTGAAAAGGTTTTGACAGTAGGTGAATTTTATGAACTATCTGCCGGTGCAGAGGTTATATTTACATAAAAAGAATTTGTATTGATATTACGTTGTAAGGGCAGTCACCCAGGGTTTGCAAAGCAACTCCTGGGTGACTGCCTCTCCGTCTCTACGGGGTTAATTTAGATTTAAATAATCACACAGGTTATATAAACTTTTTATTGAATCGTTTTCTGTAAAACAATTTAATATTGTTTTGGCAGAAATTATTCTGGATTGGCCTTCAACTGCTATGTCGGACATCTTTGAATATACAGCATCTTCATCTGCAATATCATCTGCCAATTGAAACGCATATCCAAAACTAAGTCCAAATTCTGCAAATGCATTGATGTTATCTTCTGATCCCCCTGCAATTAAAGCACCACTCTTACAGCTTGCTTCCATAAGAAGAGCTGTTTTCTTTTCAAGAATTATAAGGTATTCACTAAAATCAGCATCCTTTTTTAAAGAGAGAAGTTTTTGTTGAAAAACTTCTCCAAAACACATTGCCTGGGTAAGATCGCTGAATAATGTAAGCAACTTGGTTTTTATTTCCCAGTCTTTAAGTGGAAGATTTAGAACAATGGAAAAAAATTGGGCAAAAAGTATATCTCCAACAAGAACTGCAATTTTAGAACCATATTCAGCATTTAGAGAATGCTGGGATCGCCGGGTATCTGCTTCGTCAATAATATCATCATGAATAAGAGATGCTGTGTGAAGCAGTTCAATCCCTGCTGCCAGTTGAACAAGTGCTTCTTTTCTTTCCTGGAATATTGTGTCTGAAGATGCTACAGATTTAGCACTTAATAAAAAAAGAGCTGGTCTCAACATTTTCCCTGGAATATTAAAAACATGCTGGAGAACCTTTGTTACATACCCTTCACTCCATGATTCTCCTGTGTGTTTTGATAGTATTCCTGCAATCTGCTGGCCTAATTCTTTTTCTACCATTTTATGTTCTTTCTTTATGGGTTCAATAATTGTTTTTAATTTCACGTTATACCACTTCTTCTATTGTTATTGTATTTGTAGGGCAAACATAGGCACAGGAACCACAGCCAATACATGTTTCAGCATATTTTTCAAAAGGTGTTTTTACTGTTCTCTCCATTCCCCTTGCGGAAAAACTTATAGCATCTCTCATTGGTATTTCTGCACATGCTCTTACACATAACCCGCATAGAATACAGTTCGTATTAACAATTGATGGAGCATCATTGAACAGATATTTTTCTGCAGCTGTCTGTTTTGAACTCTCTTCCGGTAGTCCGATTTCTTTTGCAATTGATCTTAACTCTTCAGCTTTTGGGCTTCTGGATATTAGCATTGCAAGGATAAATCTTCTTGACTGGATCACCTTCGGGCTATGAGTATCAATAATTAATCCTTCGCCAATTTTAGCAGTACAGGATGGCATTAGTTTCTTCATATCCGGATTTTTTTCTGTTGCAACATCAACAAGACAAAGTCTGCATCCGCCAAAGGGAGTAAGATGTTCATTATTACAAAGAGTTGGTATTTTTATACCTTGAATTGAAGCAGATTCAAGAATTGTTGTCGTTTCTTCTTGTTCTATAATATTTCCATTTAGTACATATTTTATCATGATTCAATCCTTACTGCATCAAAGTTACAAACGGCCTTGCATATTCCACACTTTACACATACTTCAGGATCAATTATATGTATCCCTTTTCTTTCTCCGGCAATAGCATTTACAGGACAGTCTCTTGCACAAAGAGTACAACCAGTACATTTATCAGGAAGGATTGTGTATTGGATAAGAGCTTTACATTC
Organism: Spirochaetia bacterium; assembly: GCA_029932585.1. GTDB lineage: Bacteria > Spirochaetota > Spirochaetia > B11-G9 > B11-G9 > JAJRQE01. The sequence continues at coordinate 2,152 of JAOZPU010000014.1, forward strand.
TTTTGCAGGACACTTTCCTTCTTTAATATGTGCTTCATATTCATCTCTAAAATATTTAATAGTCGTAAGAACAGGATTTGGAGCAGTAGCACCAAGGGCACATAAAGATGTAGCACCTATGAGTTCGGACATCTCTAAGAGGATATCAATATCCTCTTCCTTGCCTTTTCCTTCTGTTATCCTTGTAAGAATATCAAGCATGTGTCTTGTCCCCTCTCTACAGGGTGTGCATTTTCCACATGATTCCGCTTGAGTGAAAGCAAGAAAGTATCTTGCGACCTCAACCATGCAGTTATCCTCATCCATTACGATCATACCGCCGGAACCTACGATAGATCCTATTGCAGCAAAAGTATCATATCCCACAGGAGTATCCAAAAGTGACTCAGGGATACATCCTCCAGAAGGTCCTCCTGTTTGAACAGCTTTGAATTTCTTACCATTCATAACTCCGCCGCCAATATCAAAAATAATATCTCTGACAGAAATTCCCATTGGAACTTCTACAAGGCCGGTATTATTAACTTTTCCTACAAGAGAAAATACTTTTGTACCTTTACTGGTCTCTGTTCCAATTGAGGAATACCATGCTGCCCCTCTGTTTATTATATGGCGAATGTTAGCCCATGTTTCCACATTATTGATATTTGTAGGTTTACCTTTGTAACCAGCTACAGCAGGGTAGGGAGGCCGTACTCTTGGTTCGGGCATATTACCTTCCAAAGATGCTATTAGGGAAGTTTCTTCACCACACACAAATGCACCGGCTCCCCTGTTTACTGATACATCAAATTCGAAACCTGTTCCAAAAATATCATCACCCAGGAGACCGTATTCTCTGGCATCTTTTATTGCCTTATTTATTCTTTCTACTGCTAAAGGGTATTCATCTCTTACATATATAAAACCGTGTGATGCACCAATTGCAAAAGCACCAATGGCCATACCTTCTAAAATTACATGGGGATCCGATTCCACAATAGAACGATCCATAAAAGCTCCAGGATCACCTTCGTCTGCATTACAGATAATATACTTTTCGTCTCCAGGAGAATTATGTGCAAAACCCCATTTCATACCTGTGGAGAATCCTCCTCCTCCCCTGCCTCTTAAACCGGAATCCTTAACTTCTTTAATAACCTCTTCCGGGGTCATCTCTGTTAACACTTTTGCGAGGGCTGTATAACCTTCCCTGCCAATATATTCATCTATATTTTCAGGATTAATAAGCCCCCTGTTTGCAAGTGCTATAAGTTTTTGTTTTTTAAAAAAACCTATGTCAGAAAGTTTTGGTATTGGAACTTCTCCGTCTTTAGGAACATACATATGCTTTTCTACAGGTCGCCCTTTTAGAAAATGTTCCTCTACAAGATAGGGAATATCTTTCTCATCCAGCATTTCATAGAATATATCTCCTGGTTGAACAATCATAATAGGTCCTCTTTCGCAGAACCCCTGACAACCAGTATCAATAACCTTAATCTCATTCTGTAGATTATGTTTTTCCAGTTCTCTGTTAAAAGCTTTTTCAATATCAAATGCTCTGTTAGATACACAACCTGTACCGGCACAAAGCATTAGGTGCATTCGATATTCCTGCATTAACCTACCCTCTCGCTTCCTCTGCCAAGGGCAGATTTTTCGACAATATTTCCTTTTATTACATGTTGTTCAAAAATTTCTTTTACTTTATCTTTGGTAAGATGTACATATTTAACAGGAGATTCTCCCTTTATTTCAATTGTAGCCATAGGCTCATGGCTGCAAAGCCCTGCACATCCTGTTGTTGTAAAAAGAATATCTTTTTTACCTGAGGCTTCAAGTTCATCTAAAAAAGCCTTCATAATATCTCTGGCACCTGTAGCAATACCGCAAGTACCCATATGAACGGTTATTTTAGCTCTTCCTGCTCCACTGCGCAGGTTTGTAGATGCCTCCATTTTTTCGCTGATCTTTTTTAAGTCTTCAGGCTTCAGTTTCATATCTACCTCCAATAATACTGCTACTTAGAATTACTTCCATTACTATATAAAAACTCAATTTCAGGATGTGATAATCTTAACATCTTAATTGTAAGCATTATGTCCCCCAGGGGTTTCATATCCGGATGCTCATTTTTAAATTCTGCTTTTAGTTCAGTTCCAATTCCTTCTTTGGAATTAATTTCAAAACTTCCTTCTGTTTCCAGGGCTGCCTGTTTTAGCAGAGATATCCCCAGTCCAAAATTCTTACTCTGTTTTGATGAATAAAATGGACTTGAAACAATATTTAAAGTTTCCATATCCATCCCTGATCCATTATCATTAATATTAAGAAGCAGAATCCCTTCTTCCTTTTTTTCTTCCAAATTAACTTCAACCTTGCTGGATCCTGCACGGATTGAATTCTCAACAATATCAAGAATATGTAATGATAGATCTTCCATACTCTCCCTTCATTGCCATTAATATCTCTTTTGTAACCGGCTTTTCTAATCTGAACCCGGTTACCCTCTTTCCTATATCCTCAACATAGTGAGCATCGGAACAGGATATAACCGGAAATTCAAAAAGATGTCCTGAATTGGGTTTTATCAACTCAATGCCATCTAAATCCATTCTTTCCGGAATGTAGCCAAGTTGACTAATAATACTGAAAACTTCCCTGTCAACATGGGCTGCAATTATCATCCCTGAATTCTGATGAACAATCTCGATAATACGATCAATATTCAAGGTTGTTGCTCCAAACAAAAGTTTCTCACTTATACCCAAAATCTTATTTTTGGAATCAAGAAAAACCTGATCTCCAAAAGCTTCTGCATTATTTATGCCAGGAAGATTATTCTGAACAATTTCTTCCATATTAAAAAGATCTTTATTCTTTTCAAAATATGCCAGAAGATGAACTTCTTCTTCTGAACATATTTCCATTCCTCCAATAACATTAAGACCTTCTCTTTTTCCTGCTTCCTGGACTGCAAGAACATTGCCGGCACTGTTATGATCCGTAACAGCAATTATATCCAGTCCAATCTCTATTGCCTTTGACACAATTGCCCCGGGCGTCATCCCATAATCTCCACAGGGAGATAGAATAGTATGAATGTGAAGGTCTGCTTTATAACTCTTCACTATAAATATTTCTCAACCAGGTATTCCCAGCTGATACAATTCTCCTGCAACTTCAAAAGCACTTTTGCTGCTGCTTAATACCGGTAACCCTTCCTCTTTTGCTTTTTCTGCAGCTGCTGGAATAAGTTCTCTTCCCTGAATTAAAATTACACCAGCCATATTTTTCATTAAGGCAATAGCAACTACATTTAGATGTGTCTGATATGTAATCCAGATATCTCCCTCTTTCCCATGGGCAATTACATCGCTCATAAGATCACTTACATAACCCCTGCTGACTTCCGAATTAAGAGGATTACTACTAGTGAGTAATGTAAGATTCAGCTTGTTTTTAATTTCATCTAAGTTCATTTATCCTCCAAATTAATATTCACCTGCAGTACAGTCCCTTCTCCAATCCTCGATTCAATTTTAAAATTATCAGAACAATTCTTAATATTCTGAAGTCCCATTCCTGCTCCAAAACCAAGTTCACGAACCCAGTCAGGTGCTGTTGAATATCCTGGTTCCATAGCTTTTTCCACATCAGGAATACCCGGCCCTCTATCTTCAATTTTCATATCTAATATTTCTTCATTTAGATTTATAGTAAAAAGTCCTCCACCAGCATATGAAAGTAGGTTCATTTCTGCTTCGTAGGCTGCAATGGCAGTCCTTCTTACTATACTTCCAGGTAATCCTAACTTATATAAATCTGCCCGAATGGAGCTTGAAATTTCCCCTCCGTATTCCAGGGGTTTCTGTTTGACTATATAGCTCAAAGTAACAAGGGCAGAGGAAGATTGGATATTACTAAATAAACAATCATCTTTTTGTTCCTCTTTTTTATCATTCATATCAAGCTCAGCAAGAACCCCTTCCATCATTGTACATCTGCATATAACACCCAGAAATTTTTCACTTTCATTCTCTACAACAGGAAGACCTCTGAGTCCGATAAGTTCCAATTCTTTAACGGCAGTTATTACAGGTTCGTCAGGATGGAGAGTTTTATATTTAATATCCATAATTTCTGAAACAGGAACATCCCCTAAGTCAGAAGTTAACCAGTCTATATATCCCTCTATTGATATCTGCCCTATTAATTTTTCTCCTTCAAGGACAGGAATACATGCATAGTTATTTTCTTTAACTGCATATTTAAGTTCACTCATCATTGCCCCTGGAGAAACTCTAACTACATCTGTTCTCATTATTTTTTCTACAGGTATTTCATAAATTCTTTCTATGACACTTTGTGAAATCCTTATCTGGTTCATAAGTTAACCCTGTAACCCTGCAGCAAAAAGTTTACCTGTCACCTGGAAAGTTGAAAATTCTGTTGCCAGTACTGTAATCTTTTTACTTTTTGCAAGTTCTATAGTTTTCTCGTCCGGTTGCTTTCCGTTTGTGTAGCAGATTGCAGGGATTTCAACCATTTCAACAGTTCTTATTGTCTGCCGGTTTGTTAAGCTTGTAACAAGCAGTTCTGCTTCTCTTCCAAAAGTAAGAACATCACTCATAAGGTCTGAAACGTAAGTAGTTTTTATTTCTACAGACAAATGCCCATTGGAAAGTATCTTTGCATTTAACACCTGGCTTAGTTCTTTTATATTCATAACTAATTTTTCTTCATTAATTTCTTTATAGATTTTTGAGTCATCTTGCCATGGAACTCTCCATCCACTGTTACCAGAGGGCCAAGTGCACATGCACCAACACAGTTAACAACATCCAGGGTATATTCACCATCTTCTGATGTTTCGCCGGCTTTTATTCCCAGTTCTCTTTCTATTGTATCTACAATTAGTGGAGCACCTCTTACATGACAGGCAGTCCCAACGCATGCACAAACATGATGTTTCCCAATGGGTTCCAGTCTAAAAGTTGAATAAAATGTTACCAGGCTGTAAAACCTGCTTAAGGGAATATTAAGACGTCTGGATGCTTCTCTAAGATATTCTTCAGGTAGGTATCCAAATTCTTCATGAATATCCTGTAGAAGACCAATTAGTGAACCTCTTTCTTTCTCATATTCTTCCAGCAATTTATTAAGTTTTTCCATGCTACTTCCCAATTCCCATTTCTATTTAACTTTTACAAGCCATTTTTTGTTTGCATCAAAATTCTTGCTTAATACCATCTGATGTACAACAGTAAGAAAATCAGGTATTTCGATTGTAATATCATTTTTAATTTTTACCTGACATGCAAGGCGCATATTGTTAAGTTTTTCCTGACGACTCATCCATATCTCTTCTGTGGGGAGTATTTGTCCTCCACCCTCAGGAACCTGTACTTTACAATATCCACAGCTTCCTTTTCCTCCACAGGAATTAGAAACATCAAATCCATTGTCATTAAGAGCTGTTAAAAGATTTATGCCACCATCAACAGTTATCTCTTTAATCTCATCTCCCTCAAGGACACTAACTTTACAATCACCGTAACTAACAAGTAGTTTATCAGCTATTAAAAGTACAATTGTTATTACAAGGAGTAGTCCATTCATTACCAGTATAGGTATAAAATTCATTAGACAGTCACCATCCCGGCAAAACCAAGAAATGCAAGGGAAAGTATCCCTGCAATTGTCATGATTATTCCCGGTCCCTTCATTCCCTTGGGGATATCACCCACAAGTGCTAATTTTTCATTTATTGCAGCAACTATAACAATTGCTATTATCCAGCCTACTGAGGCTCCAAAAGCAAATACAACAGACTGGAGATAGTTGTAAGATCTTATAACCATAAATAAAGAGACAGCAAGAACTGTACAGTTCACAGTAATTAAGGGAAGGAATATTCCAAATGCCGCCTGAAGAACAGGAAAGAACTTTTCCATTATCATCTCTACAAGCTGTACTGTTCCTGCAATTACAATGATAAAAACAATGTAGTAGATAAGTTCACTGTTAAGTGGTACAAGAATATAATTGTAAATAGGCCAGTTTATAAGTGCTGTAAGTGTTACTACAAAAATAACCGCAAAACCCATTCCGCTTGCCGTTCGAAGACTCTTGGAAAGTGAAATAAACGGACACATTCCCAGGAGATAAGTAAAAGCTATATTTTGAGTTAATACAGCAGCAATAAATATCATTAATAAATTAATAGCCATAAAAATCCCCCTTAATCCGATTCAACTTTAGCAAGTGTTCTTGTTATCCATATAAACAGACTAACTACGAAAAATGCTCCAGGTGCCATTGATATTACAACCCATTTAGGAAAAGAATCAGGCATAACCTGAAATCCTAAAAGAGTGCCAAATCCAAGTATTTCTCTTACGATTGCAATAGCAACAAGTGTATATGTGTAGGAAAATCCATTAGATACAGAATCCAGAACTGAGTGGAATACATTGTTCTGACTATAAAAAGCTTCTGCTCTACCCATAATTATACAGTTTGTAATTATTAAACCCACATAGGGTCCAATGGATTCACTAATTTCAGGGAAATATGCTTTTAGAACCTTATCCACAACTATTACAAAGGAGGCAATTACAATCATATAAGTGATCATTCTGACCCTGCGTGGAATAATCTTTCTCAAACCGGAAATAAGAACCGCAGTAGCAACAAGTACAAAAGTAACTCCTGCGCCCATTGCTATAGCATTTGCTACTGTATTTGAAACAGCAAGAGCTGAACAGATACCAAGTACCATAGAGGAGATTGGATGATCTCTCCATATTCCATCAAGTACTGTCTGATAACTTTTTGTTTTCTTTATTTCTGTAAACGTCACCATCAGTCTCCTTTTGAGCTGGAAATAAATATTTTATAGTCATCATTTATGACCTTAATTAGTGCAATACTGGACATTGTTGCACCAGTAATTCCATCTACATCTGTATTTTTCGCCGATTTACCAGCTCCTACAAGAATAAGTTCAGGATCAAACTGTTTTCCAATAAAGGAATCTAAAAATTGTTTTTCTGTAATACGGCTTCCGAGGCCTGGAGTTTCCACCTGGGATTTAATCCCCACAGCTTTGATTGTTTTGCCATCAGCATCCATTACTGTCACACCAATTATTGGTCCCTGAAAACCTGAACCTTCAAAAGGAAAAGCGATGTCTCCTGCAGTATTTTTATAGACTGCCATTTCTGCATACTCGATGGTTTCTATATTATCTGAAAAAGCTTTCTCAATAGTTTCATCTGTAAATTCGATACCAAAAGTATTCAAAATAGTACTCAATTCTTTTATCTTTTCATTTTTGGATATCATCGGCTCCGTAAATGTATCAACACCGACCAGAGTTGTTGCAAGGATAGTTCCAAGAATGAGTACAAAGACAATCATCATAATTTTGTCTTTCATATTTTATTATTCCTATAAATTGTTTTTAGAACAAAGTGATCAATTAGTGGATTTAATCCGTTCATAAATATAATGCTGAACATTACGCCTTCGGTATATCCGGCAAAGTTTCTTATTAGGAACGTTATCAATCCACATCCAAAACCATAGATATACTTACCTGTTTTTGTTGTTGGCCCTGTAACAGGATCTGTTGCCATAAACATTGCTCCAAATAAGAGTCCACCGGTTAGAATGCTGAAAACAGGAGGGGCGATAGAAGGTGAGAATGTATTTCCAATAAAAGAAAATATAAAAACTGTTCCAAGGAATGAAACAGGGATTCTCCAGTTGGATACTTTCGAGAGCATAAGAAAAATACCACCGGCAATTATTCCAATACTGAATACTTCTCCCATACTTCCTGCATGCATTCCCAATAATAATTCTCTATATGGAGTAAGTGTTCCGGAAATCTGGAAAACACCTAAAGGGGTAGCTGAAGTTATTACATCTGCAAATGGTTCTTTCCATGATACTGACATTAGCTGAGGAAATGCTATTGTAATAAATAATCGTCCAACAAGAGCCGGATTAAAAATATTACGTCCTGTACCACCAAATATTTCTTTTCCAAAAAAGGTTCCGAATACTGAACCTATGGCAACAGCCCATAAAGGGAGGGTTGGCGGAAGAACCAGTGCGAAAATAAGCCCTGTTACAAGAAAACCCTCTTCAATTTCTCTGTCCCTGAGTATTGCAAAGGAAACTTCCACAATACCTCCGGCAACATAAGATGTCATTATTATTGCAAGTGCATATAAGCCGTAGTAATATACTGCTACTACTGCAGCAGGTAGGAGACCAATAATTGCAAAGGACATATACCTTTTTATTTCAATATGGTCTTTAATATGAGGTGCTCCAGGGCTAACAATACTGGTACCAAATATTATTCCTTCCATTGTCTCAAAAATAGCTTTAAATCTACGTAATGATTTTTTTTCTCCCATCCCGTGAATGAGTGTCTGAACTTTACTTTGCTGCTTCATTAGTTTGTACCTCCCTCAACATTCATTCCAATAAGCTTATAGGAAGTTATAAAATCTTCTTCTTTCACATAAGTATCTTTTATTAGTTTTTTCTTTCCTTCTTTAAGGTATTCAGCAATTGGTATCTTGGCCGTACATACATAAGTACAAAGATTACAGTCTATACATTTGAATATTCCATATTGAACAGCTGTTTCATCCAGTCTGTCTCTTTCAACATAAGGAAAAAGAACATTTGGAAGTATTCCGGCAGGACAAACATTCTGACAAAATCCACAGGACAGACATGCTCTGTGTTCTCCATTTAAGTTTGTATTTATATCTTTTTTAAATGGAATAATTTTTGCAAGAAAGGTATTTGAGTAAGAGTCTTTTTTGAAACCAGGTTTTGCAAAAAACAAAAGATCCTGGCCTCTTTTTTCTTCTAAAGCTATTAATACTTCGCAGTTTTTTTCAATACATGAATCGTAATTTATGGTTTCACCAGTAAGAATACTATTTGTAATAAAACGGATATCTTCTTTATCTTCCAGTACAAGTTTCCCGGCAGACAGATCTGATACAGATGTTCCAATTTTTAGCTTTATATGGAAATTATCATTAAAAACCGGTCCAGCTAAAGCTACAATTCTTTCAATGAGGGGTTTTCCTTCCACAACTGCCTCATAGACCTGACATACATCCTGGATGCCCAGAATAACTACACCTTTGTTTATACCTTTATAACCTGCAGGTATATCCAGATTGAGAACAGTTTTTACCAGTACAGAATCATGATTCTGAGGATATTTTGATTTTGTCTTGTGATAGGAAATAGCAAGATTGTCTGATACTGTATTATCAATAACCTGAAACCATGTATTAGTATTTTCACTCATAGCTATATGAACCGAGGCTTTATCCATTATTTTGGAAAGAATTGAGAGTCCTTCTGTAAACTTTGCTGCACCCTCATCTTTTAAAAATAAAGAAATGTCAGGGTTATATACCTCTGCATCAGTTGCATGTACAATTATATGTTCAACTTCAAGGGGGTTTATTACAGAAGTTTTAAACTCTGTAGGTATTCCTCCTGATCCCAGAGAACCAGTACCTGATAAATAGACAAGTTGTTCAAGTTCTTTATTTGATAATTTTTTCCATTCGGTTGTGAAACCGGGTACCTTTTCAAATTTATCAGAGTTTGTTGATGAAATTTTTACAACACTTATCTGTCCATTAGGGGAATCCTGTTTTTTGATGGACTCTACTGTACCGTTTACAGGGCTGTGTACAGGCGAAGATATGCTGCTGTCATCTTTCCAGATAATTTGTCCCATTGTTACAGTATCACCTGATCGAACAAGTGGTTTTATTCCTGAATCAATTTTTCCTGTAGGAACAAAGAGATTCTTAGGTAATTCCATAACAGACAGCTTTGGCGATGGTTGTCCTTTAAACTGCTTAAACTTATATCCACCGGATATTTTTCCATTTAATACTTTCATTTGTCACCAGTCTTTGAAATTTTAGATTTCAGTATTGGGTATAACCTGATTCTTATCGTAATGTATTAACTTTATTATATACGTTTTAACAAGTAATACAATACTAAAATGTAAAATATTGAATAATAATTCACAACATTAAGTATATCTATAAAAACAAACTGAGAATAACGAAGTAATATAACTATAAAATAACAATTAATTGGAAAAATTAAAAATATGATATATAAGATAATATTTAGCAAAAATTATGATTATAGTGTATAATAGAGTAATAGTTGCTCGCTCATGCAACCTGGGGGCGATTTTAGCAATCATCGGAGGTTATATGCTTAGTTTTAAGAAGTTGGAAGATATTCTGGAAATAACAATAAAATGGGAGCTGCAGATGAGTGATCTGTACGATGTTGCAAAACTTGGGCTAAAAGAAAGCAAGGCTAAGGAATTATTATCTTTTCTGAAAGAATCCCATCAAAGGAATTTAAAAATTCTTAAAGAACTGGATATAAATAATTATGGCCCTGATGAATGGATTAAATTTACAGCAGATTTTGGTGTTTTCCATCAGATACCTCAGCATCAAATTACTCGTAATTCAACAGCAGAAGATATATTTTCCAAAGTTAGTTTATATGAAGAATCTTTACAATCTGTTTATAAAAGAGTCTCAGAGCATACTGTATCTGAAAGTCAGACAGAGTTATTTGCTTCACTTGCAACAATGAAAGGAAATCAAATATCTGCAATAGAAAATTTTATGGAGAGTTTTTTAAATACAAATCTGGGGTAATTTATTGTGCAAGAATTAAGTCCTATCGAATCATCCGCTTTTAAAAGCTTAAATGAAGTAATTAGATGGTTTATAGATTTAAGATGGATGGCCTGTATTGGAGTTTCCCTTGTTCTTCTATTTTCTCATTTTCTATTTTCTTTTTATCTTCAATATAAAATTTTAGCTATAACTACTCTTGTCCTGGTACTGCTCAATTCAACATATAGTTATTATTTTTATAGATATAAAAAACAGTATCTTCAAAGAAGGGAGATTCACCTGTTTTTTCAGGTACAGATAATTGGAGATTATATTCTGCTTCTTGTATTGGTTTTTTTCTCTGGCTTCATGGTTAATCCGTTAATATTCTTTTTTGTATTTCATATTATTATTACATCTTTTCTATTTACTACCAGAATTGTATCTCTTTATACCACCTGCCTTGTTTTTGTAATTGGAACTATATCACTACTTCAATATTTTAAAATTTTACCAGTTTATCCGTTATTTACCAATAATAGCAGTATATCTACACAAGTAATGCTTGTGCAGACAGCAGGATTTTCCTTCCTGTTAATTATAACAGCATATCTGACAACAAGTATAATTAATAAAATCGATGCCAGAGGTAAACAATTTGAGGTGGAACTTAATAGGTATAAAAGTCTGGACAAGATAAAATCAAATTTTATTCTTCAGGTTACTCATGAAATCCGAGGCCCTCTCGCTGCTATCAGTGGTTTTCATGAAATGATTCTCCGGGGCATTACAGGTGAAATAAAGGATCATACCAAAGAAGTTATTACAAAAGCAGACAGGCGAACTGATAATCTTTTAATTATTATTGGAGAAATGATAGATTTTGCCTATATGAAGTCCAGTGATGACAGTACTTTTACAACAAAAGAGCTTTCTGTGAGAAAAATTATAAGTGAAAATATTAGTAATGTTTCAATACGAGCGGAACAGGAGGATGTTCACCTGTCAGTTGCATGCCCAAGACATCTTAAGATAAAAACAAACAGAGATTTAATAAATATTATTTTGGGAAACCTTTTATTTAATGCTATTAAGTACACTGAAACTGGTGGCAATGTTTCTTTAATTGCATCAGAAAAGGGGCATGAAATACATTTTGTTGTAGAAGATACAGGGATTGGTATATGTGATGATGAGATAGAAAAGGTTTTTGATGAATTTTACCGATCAAGAAGAGCCAGGGTACTTGAAAAGGATGGAACAGGCCTTGGATTGTCTATTGTTCAAAAAGCTGTGAATGCTTTACAGGGAAGGATTATTGTATATTCAAAAGAGGGTAAGGGGAGCAGCTTTCATGTGTTTCTACCTGCTTATATAGAAAAAGGAAAAATACCGGGAGGAGAAAATGCAGAGGATTTTAATAATTGATGATGATGAAGATATTATCGAGACTGTTGGATCACTATTGAAATTTGAGGGTTATAACGTTGATTTTGCAACAACAACAGAGCAGGGAGTAGAGATGATAAAAAATGCTCCTCCGGATCTTGTATTACTGGATATAATGTTTCCCGATAAAAAAACAAAAGGATTTGATGCTGCAGGGGAAATAAAGGCAATAAATCCAAATCTACCTTTATTTGTTTTTACAGCAATAAACAGAGAGTATGCTTTTGATTTTTCCAAAGATGATATTAAAGCTGATGAGTTTATAAATAAACCTGTTAAGGTTGATAGATTAGTGGAGAAAATAAAACAATATATCTAAAATTTCAGTATTGAAGGTCACTTTTCTTCTTTTCGCTAAAGTCTTGATTAAATGGGTATTATCTATTAAACTAGGTATTAAATTGGGTAATAACTATTATTGGATAATGGAAAAGTGATAACAATAGAACGATTACTGAATAATCTTGATCAAATCCCCTCTGCAACAATGTGGCTTCTTTCTGATATTAGTGAGTATCGTGGAATGCAGAAAATGTTTACCAGGCAGATGCCTCAGAAACTAAAATCATTAAAGGAATTTGCAATAATAGAAAGTGTTGTTTCTTCGAATAGAATTGAAGGCATAATTATTGATCATAAAAGAATTAAACCCGTAATTACCGAAGAGTCAGCTTTAAAAGATAGGGATGAAGAGGAAATAAGGGGATACCGGAGAGCCCTGAGCTGGATACATAAGGATTCTGAAAACCTTTCTGTTTTAGAAGATACGATAAAAGAACTGCATAAAACATGTCGTGGTGAAATATGGGATTCTGGTAAATACAAAGAAAAAGATGGAGATATAATTGAAACTTATCCAGATGGAAGATCCCGTGTTCGTTTTATTACAACATCTGCTGCTAAAACTCCGGAATTGATGTCCAATCTGATAGCAGCATGGGATTTACTAAAAACAGATAGAAATATTCATCCCTTAATAGGCATTTCCCTTTTTAATCTCGATTTTCTTTGTATTCACCCTTTTCGTGATGGAAACGGGCGTGTTTCAAGATTGTTATTACTTCTTCAGGCTTATCACTTTGGATATGAAGTGGGGAGGTACATCAGTCTGGAACGAGTAATTGAAGAAAATAAGGAAAGATACTATGAAACTCTTGAATTATCATCCATAGGCTGGCATGAAGGAACAAATAATCCCTGGCCTTTTATCAATTATATGCTGTTTATTTTTAAGTCTGCTTATAAGGAATTTGAGAACAGAGCTTCGCATATGGGCCCTGAGCGGGGAGAAAAAACAAAGATCATCAAAGATACAATCGAAAAATTTTATGGAAATTTCACTGTAAATGAAATTAAAATAAATTGTCCTGGAGTTAGCATTGATCTTATAAGGAAAGTTTTAAAAGATATGAGTAAAGATGGGATAATAAAAAGTACCGGGAAGGGACGTGGTGCCAGCTGGAGAAAAGTATAATAAAAATAATACGTCTTCTATTTAATATTAGAAAAAACTGCAGTATGTAAAATAACTGTTAATCTTTAGTTTCTGCTTGCTGGCGGCATTGTTGGCGAATATTGTTTACCATGGTAAAAAAATCACGCATTAGTGCGACCATGTAATATCTCCCTTTTTCGGTAACAATGAAAGACCCTTTTTTTAATGTTACTCCTTTGGATAAAATAAGAAAAGAAAGTTCGAAAAACAGATAGATAAACCAGAAAGGGCCAAAGTTTTTTCTAATAATTTTTAATTCCATTTTCCCGCCAAAGAGAGACATTAGCAGGAAGTACAACATTTTTTCTTTTTTCCCAAAATGATTTCCCATAGTAATTGGAGATAATCCACTGTTAATCATATCTATATACTTTTGAATAGAGAATGTAGTAGCAAACATTCCCTCTTTTAGATAAGAAAAGGATCCTGCTCCAACTCCTATATAATTATCTCTGGTTACAATATATTCATCAATCATATTTCCTTTAAGGGTAAAACACCATGCAGATGTCCGGTTATAACTATTTAGAAGGTTCTTTGAAATTGTTTTGTAAAAATCTTTTTCATTTCCTGTCCCGTATTTCCCAAGAGCAAAGGTCATTTTATCTTTAACTGTGGAAGAGGACATTAGAGGATAAAAGGTTGCCTGATCAACTTTCATATTATTAATAATTGAAATGTCTTTATTTAACATCTCTTTTGTCTGGTCCGGGAAATTGAAAATCATATCTACATTTAAAGTATCAAATATACCGGTAGAATCAGCTAGTTTCTTCTGTATCTCCAGACCGCTTCCGTATTTATCAAAACGCTTCATCTTTTTTAACAGTTCATCATCAAAGGTTTGAACTCCTACTGAGAGCCTGTTTACACCTGAATCTTTTAAGACTTTTAAAATTGACTGCTGCAGATGGTTTGGGTTTGTTTCCACAGATACTTCATTAATATCCCACAAAGATCTTATAAGTTTAATCAAATCTCCTAATTGTTCGGGAAGTACTGTTGGAGTACCTCCACCTACATAGACTTCATCAAATTTATATCCTTTTGCATTGTAGGTAAGTATTTCTTTTTCTAAAGATTTGAAATAATTATCAGCAAGGTTCTTGTCAAATTTTACTTTAAAAAATGAACAATAGGGACAGAGTTCTTCGCAAAACGGTATATGAACATATAAAAGTAAAGGCTCTTTCGGTATTTGAACTTCAGGAAATGCTTTAAGGGGAATTACTTTTAAGCTGTGGTGCATCATTATCCCTGAGACTTTATTAAGTAGATAGTCTGAAATATTATTCATGAGTTATTTTGTATCATATAATTACATTATCTTACAATAAGAATTATTATTAATGTGATAAAAATAATAATATTACAAAAACTGTCATATTAATTTGACAAATAGATAAGTTATATTGTAAGGTATATTTATAAATTAACAAAAGGAGAAATTTATGAGGAAACTAGCCTATATTTCATTAGTAATGATTATTTTACTGGTTGTGGTTTTTACAGGATGTTCAAAAAAAATCCCCGAAGGTGCTCTTGCTTCAATGGCAACAAAGAGTGCTCCGGTAATGGATGGAATGGTAGATGATGTCTGGGATGATGCTCCGGCACTGGTTGTGGATGTATATGTACCAGAATATCCAGTATTTGATTCCAGTTATTTTAAAGATTCATATAATGTCAGTATGCAAAGTCTTCATACCGATACAGATATATATTTTCTATATCAGTGGACAGGTGATAAAGAAGAATCCCAGGCAAGACAGTCCTGGTATTATAATACAGACGCAGGCAAGTGGATGCAGAAACCTAAATATAAAGACGACGGCTATTATGGACCTGAATACGAAGATAAATTTGCTGTAATCTGGGAAATTGGTGACTCTATAGATGGTTTTGCAGAAAATGGCTGTGCAATTCTCTGTCATGGCGAAAAGAAAGCGACCAATGCAGAAGGTGAAACGGCTGATATATGGCACTGGAAGTCTGACAGAACCGGTCCGGTAAATCAGATTGATGACAAGTGGCTTGGATTTTCTGATGGAAATGGAAGACATGGAGATGAAGGAACTGGAGCATATTCATCTAATTCTCAGGAACTTACCGATGCTGCAGGAAATACTGTAAAAGTACCTGTATACTGGGTGCCCGGTGCAACTGATTATCACTGGATAATGGATGGTGATAAAAATGCAAGAAAAATTGTTTCTATAGATGCAGATGGCAACCTTGTTGATGAAGACGGAACTGTTCTTGTAAAAGAAAAATTTAATGGTGACTCTAATATTCAGATTCCAAGTATCTACAATATTAAACCTGGAACAGGCGGCAGAGGTGATGTTACAGAATACCATAACTATGACAAAGCAACTGGAACATGGACTTTGGAAGTAAAAAGAGCTTTAGATACAGGAAATGTTGATGATGTTGATTTTTCTGATCCTGAAAGAGAGTACTATTTTTCAATAGCAGTATTTGATGCAGCGGCAATTGCACATGCAATACCTGGTGGAATGTCAGGAACAGCATATCCATTAGTAATTAGATAATTTATACTTAATTCTTAATAATAAAAGATAGAGGGTTTATGCTCTCTATCTTTTTTTTGTTTACTGATACAATACAACCATGTATTCACATAAAACAGTTTTAGTATCCTGTCATATTATAGACTCTCCTCAGGCAATACCTCTGGCTGCAGCTATATTAAAAACATATCAACCATATAAAAAAGACGTTGAAGTAATTCTAAAAGATTTTTACTTAAATGATACTCCCATAAAAGCAGCAGAAAGTATTTTGAAATGTAATCCCGATAGTATTGGTTTTTCAATGTATATCTGGAATAGAGATTTTCTTGTAGAAACTGCTGCGATAGTAAAAGAAACTAACAATAATATTACGGTCTATGCTGGCGGAGCTGAAATTACAGCATCGGCATTAAGTTTAATGAGTGATAATAACTTTGATTATCTTGTAAGAGGAGAAGGGGAGCTGCCCTTCGTCTTTCTTCTTAAATACTTGTTAGGTAAAGAGAAATTAAAGCCTGATAAATTAATTAAAATGTCCTACTTAAATGATTTGGAACTTATTCCCTCCCCTTTTTTAAACTCCAATCTGGATCCTGGTGCATGGGAAGGGCTCCTGTGGGAACTTTCCCGGGGCTGTCCCTATAATTGTTCTTTTTGCTCTGAATCCCGGGGTGTTAAAGGTGTTAGATACTATACTGAAGAAAGGATAAAACAGGAACTTATTTTATTTGAAGAGAAAAAAGTTGATCAGATTTTTGTACTGGATCCTACCTTTAATATAAATAAAGATAGGGCTCTTAGTATAATAAAATTGATAAAAGAAAATGCTCCTGGTATTCATTTTACATTTGAAATTAGAGCAGAATTACT
Source organism: Spirochaetia bacterium (assembly GCA_029932585.1). GTDB lineage: Bacteria > Spirochaetota > Spirochaetia > B11-G9 > B11-G9 > JAJRQE01. The sequence goes on from JAOZPU010000014.1 coordinate 19,197, forward strand.
GGATGAAGAGCTAGCTGAAGCTTTTTCAGAATTGCACTGTTCCCTGCAAATAGGTTTGCAGAGTTCTCAGGTCGATGTACTTAAAAATGTGAATAGAACTCTGAATCCAAATCAGTTTTCAGAAAAAATTGGATTACTTAATAAATATGGAGCTGTTTTTGGGCTGGATTTAATTTATGGTTTACCTGGTGATACTATAACTGGATTTATGGACAGTCTTGATTATGCTTTATCTCAGATTCCAAATCATCTGGATATTTTTAGATTATCAATTTTTCCGGGAACAGTATTATTTGACAGAGCTGAACACTTTAATCTAAAATTTAAAAAAGAAGTACCATACTCTGTTATTTCAAGCCCTGGTTATAGTGAAATTGAATTAGCCGAATCTGGAAAAATTGCAGATGCTGTAGATATTTTTTATAACAAAGGTAAATCTGCACCATGGTTTTTGTCTGTAGTAGATGTCCTTGGAATTGTTCCTTCTGAATTTTTTATAAAATTCAGTTCTTTTAAAATAAATAATTCTGATGGAAAAAACACTTTCAATTTGCAGTATAAATTTCTGGATCATATTTTTAAAGAAGCAAATAAAATTGATTATTTATCAGTTGCTCAGGATTTATGCAGGTTCCATTATTTATATTCTGAAGCTCTATATTCTGTAGTTGATTTAGATAATAATAAGAAAGAAGAGACTGATTTAGTAAATAGAATATTTGTACAAAGCTCTGTTCTTAAAACTGGAATTTTTTCTTTTGATGTAAGTTTTTATGCAGAACAGGGTATGATAGATATTAAGAGTTTTATTAAGAGTAATTATAGAGAAGAATCATATGCACTTATTTTTAACAATGGTTATGAAATTGAAACTATTTCTGTAGAAAGATATCTATACGAAGTTGTAGAAAATATGACTGGAGAATATACTCTTTCTGAAATTTTACAAAAATTAAACATTAATCGTGTTGATGTTGAAGAATTTATTGATTTTCTTTTAGAAATGGAATTAATTGTCCCCGAAAAATCAGGGACATAAATAAAATCAACCAGCGTCACTGGAAGTTGCCCATAAATTAATATCGCCTTCCAGCGCATATTTATCTATAGCTTTTAGTTCATCATTGGAAAAGTTCAAATTCTTTAAGGCACCAACGTTTTGTTCAATCTGTTCTACGCTACTTGCGCCAATTAAAACCGAAGTTACCTGAGGTTTATTCAGGTTCCAGGCAAGAGCCATTTGTGCAAGAGTTTGACCTCTTTTTTTTGCTATATTATTTAAGTTTTTTATATTTGATATATTTTTTTCTGAAAGAAGGTTTTTACTAAGGGCAGTTCCTTCTTTCCCTGCTCGAGAATCTGCTGGAATTTCATTAAGGTATCTGTCACTTAACATTCCCTGGGCTAAGGGTGAAAATGTTATACATCCTACTCCCTCTTTTTCAAGAGTATCCAGAAGACCCTCTTCAACCCATCGGTTAAGCATGGAATAAGAAGGTTGATGAATTAACATAGGAGTTCCCATCTCTCTTAATATTTTTACGGCTTCTTCTGTCTTTTTTGCTGAATATGAAGAAATACCGGCATAGAGAGCTTTCCCTTGTTTTACTGCTGTGTTCAGTGCACCCATTGTTTCTTCAAGGGGTGTTTCAGGATCAAATCTGTGGCTGTAAAAAATATCCACATAATCCAGACCCATTCTTTTTAGACTTTGATCAAGGCTGGCAAGTAGATATTTTCTTGAACCCCAGTCTCCATATGGTCCAGGCCACATATCATATCCAGCTTTTGAAGAGATTATTAGTTCATCTCTAAATGGAACCAGATCTTGTTTGAAAATTTTTCCAAAGTTTTCTTCGGCAGATCCATATGGAGGGCCGTAGTTATTTGCAAGATCAAAGTGGGTAATTCCTAAATCAAAGGATCTTAGTACCATTTGTCTGGCATTTTCAAAAATATCTATTCCTCCAAAATTATGCCATAGTCCCAGGGATACAGCTGGTAGTTTTAAGCCGCTTCTGCCACATCTGTTATAAACCATAGAATCGTAACGATGTTCATTTGGTGTGTAGATCATATATTCCTCCATAAAAAAATATTAAAATACTAATTATTCTATTATACTTTTTCAGGTTCATAGTTAGCAAGAAGTATTCCCGGAACTATAAGCAGCATGCTGTAAAAATGAACAATGCTTATCTCTTCTCCTAAAAAATACCATGCTAAAAATCCACTAAACAGGGGTAATGTGTAATAAACCATACCTGCTTTTGAAGGGCCCACCGCTGCAACGGCTTTATTCCATAATACGAAGGCAGAAAGGGAAGCGAAAATGCCCACATAAAAAATTGCAAGAATTATTTTTATTTCAAATACTGGAGGTGTACTTATTTGAGTATCAAGAATAAAAAAGGGAAATAGCATAATTAAACCAAGAATAAAAGTACTTAACTGAAGGGTCCAGATGCTCAATTCTTCAGGTTTACGCCTTAATATAATAGAGTAAAAAGCAAAAATAATTGATGCAATAAGCATCCATAAATCTCCAATTGCAAAAGATAAATTTAAGAGTTTTGAAAAATCTCCCTTTGTAATGAGTGAAACTACACCTGCTGCTACTAGAATAATTCCAATAGCTTTATTCAATGTAAATAAATCCTTAAAAAATAATCTGGAAAGTATAATTATGAAAATTGGAAAAGTTATAGATATTAGGGAGAGATTTATAGCTGTAGTTGTATGTCCTGCAAAATAAACAAGGGTATTGAATGTAGTTATCCCTAAAAATGCTGTAAGTATCAGGTATGGTATATGCTTTTTTACTATACTCCATTCTAAAATCAGCTTTTTCAAGGCAAATGGTAAAAATACAAGTACTGCAACTATCCAGCGCCAGAATGCCAGTGTAATAGGTGAAATACTATCACTTAATCCTCTTGCTATAATAAAGTTAGCTGACCAAATTGCAGTTGCTCCTATGGCAAATATATAACCTGTCATTAGTTGTTTATTTTGTAGTTTCCTGCTCAATTTTAAAATTCTCCTGGTTTTTAATTTGCAAACGCCTTCATTATGTTATACTTTTTTTTAATAGAGTGCCACTCTGCTTTATATAGCAATTACAGGTAAGTGACCTAATACGGGATACTAAAGGGGTAAAATGGATGGAAAGACAGAACAAGTTTCTACTGGTTTTACTAATAATCATAATGCTTTCTTTTATAGTACTGGGACTAATAACAGATGGTTCAGGAGGGGCATTAAAGGGTTTTATTCAAATTCAGGTTCATTCTGGTAGGTTAATTAGTGACTTTATTCCTATAGGAGGCATAGGAGGAACACTTATAAATGCTTCTTTGGCAGGAGCGGTTGGTCTATTCATAATAGTTATACTTAAAGTTCAGCTCTCAGGACCTACTTACGCTGCAATTTTCACCATAATGGGATTCGGTTTTTTCGGTAAGACTCCATTAAATATTCTTCCTATTCTCTTTGGAGTTTACCTGTCATCCAAAGTTGCAGGTAAAATGTTCCGGGAATATATAATTATTGCTCTTTTTGGTACTGCTCTTGGCCCTCTGGTAAGTTTTATGGTTTTTGAGTTTGGCTTTACTGGAGTTACAGCTGTAGCTGCGGGTATTTTAGCAGGAACCATAACAGGATTTTTACTCCCTGCAATTGCTGTTTCCATGCTCCATCTTCACCAGGGATACAACTTGTATAATATGGGATTATCCTGTGGTTTTTTTGCACTCTTTGCAGCCTCACTGGTAAGAGCAGCAGGTCATCAATTTGAAAGCACTATGGTCTGGTACAGTGGAGAGTCTCCTGTAGTAATATGGCTTGTACCTGTTTTATCAATTGGACTTATAATAATAGGTTTAGTTTCAGAAAAGATGAAAAGTATAAAGGAATTTATAAACATACAGAAAATACCTGGTCGCCTACCATCTGATTTTATGGATATGGCTTCTTTAGGTGGAGCACTTATTAATAGTGGTTTAATTGGAATAGCCGGATCCATATATATCTTTCTTGTTGGAGGAGATTTTAACGGTGCTATGATAGCAGGGTTATTAACAATTATGGGCTTTGGAGCTTTTGGTACTCATTTAAAAAATTCATGGTCCATAGTACTTGGTGTTGTTATGAGTACTCTATTGTTT
>JAOZPU010000014.1:23462-27763 GCA_029932585.1 Spirochaetia bacterium
CTTCATCTTATAAGTGAGATTTCAGGTTATCTTTTGGAAGAAAATCCTATGCGTCTGGTTATTTCTCTTCATCAGGAAAAAGATGGGTTACATCTTTCTGTAATGGATGATAATGAACACACAGATGAAGAAATTGCTAAAATGGAAAAAGATCTTAACAGACCTAAAAGACCTGAGCTTTCCGGATACTATGGAGCTATGACCGGTCAGGATTTACTTGGTTCTTCCCGATTAAATCTTCTTGGCTGGCAGGTGAAACATACAGATGTTACCAGAACCAGTGGAGGCATTAAGATTGATCTGTGGCTGGGTGGAGATAAATTTGACAGTGAAAGGTTTAATATTCCGGAGAAATAGAAATTATCACATTTCCATGATTTCTTCAGTAACCTGTGGAAAAGGAATAATATTGTAATCTTTATTTTCCTCTTTCCATATATTAAGTTTATCCTGCATGTTTAACCAGGATTGAGGAGATGTTTTGGTAGCCAGACCAATCCTCATAGCGATATTTGAAGTTACTGCCTGTCTCTCATTTATTATCGCTGAAAGTGTTTTTCTGGAAATATCCAGATATTCTGCAGCTTTCGTTACAGAAAGCCCTAAAGGCTTCAAAATATCTTCTTTAAGAACAACTCCGGGGTGTGTTGGTTTCCTTTTCATACTGTTTTTTAGTGTAATGGTATGAGTTACACTTATCAATACTGAAACTTATCCCTTCCATAGAATCTTACAAATTTTTTACAAATGTTTTACACTGATCTGACTAAGAAAATTTAAAAGGATATAGGCTGTTGATTAAGGAAGAAAACCAAAGGAGAGTTTTATGAAACCAACAGCAATTTTTAGTATTCTATCAGTTATTTTTATCAGCATTTTTACAGTTAATCTTTCAGCCGCAACAGTGAATCTGGAAGTATCAGTATCCAATCCATTCCTTATTGCAAACCAGGAACAGAGTATCTTTCTAAAAGTAGGACTTACGGGATTAGATCTTGGTGAAGAAAGAAGAACACCTGCCAATGTATCCATAGTTCTGGACAGATCGGGATCTATGGATGGCGAAAAAATGGCAAGAGCCAAAGAGGCTGCATCCATTGCAATCAGTATGCTGGATGACAGGGATATAGTATCTATTGTTACTTATTCAGATACAGTTTCTGTACTTGTACCAGCAACCAGAGTATCTGACAGAAACTATATTCAGAGTAGAATTGAGACTGTTTTTGCAGATGGATCCACAGCACTTTTTGCCGGTGTTAGTAAGGGGGCAGATGAGGTCTCAAAGTTTCTTGAACAGAACTCTGTAAACAGGGTAATTCTGCTATCTGATGGTCTGGCAAATATTGGACCTGATTCTCCCAGAGCATTGGGCAGCCTTGGGGAATCTTTAAAACGAAGCGGTGTTTCTGTCACAACAATAGGGTTGGGACTGGGGTATAATGAAGATCTTATGGTACAGCTCGCCCAACAGAGTGATGGTAATCATGCCTTTGTAGAAAATTACAATGACCTTACAAGAATATTTCGTTATGAGTTTCAGGATATTCTTTCTGTTGTAGCTCAGGATGTAAAAATTGAAATTAATTGCCCTGAAGGAATAGTTCCACTGCGAATTTTGGGACGGGATGCTGAGATAATTGGAAACAAGGTGTATACCAGTATTAGCCAGATATACAGTAATCAGGAAAAATATCTCCTTGTAGAGTTAACGGTTCCTTCTTCACAAGCCGGATCCAGAATGAATGTAGCAGATGTAAAAATAGATTATTCAGATATGAAGTCAAAAAGATCTAATCAGTTGTCCGGGAGAACAACAGTTGAATTTACAAAATCTGAGGAAACAGTAGAGAAAGCAGTTGATAAAGAAACAGTTATTGATGCTGTAAAACAGATATCTGCAGAGGCAAGTGAAGAAGCAATAATACTAAGAGATGAAGGGAAGGTTGAGGAAGCACAGGCACTTCTTAAGGAGAATACTGATTATCTGTTTGGAGCTGCTTCTGCACTTGAATCTGAGGAACTTATGATACTTGGTGATATCAATGTACTCGATATGGAAGCAATAGAAGATGATGCAGAATGGAATGAGAGCAGAAAAAGAATGAAAGCTTCTTCCTATGAAATCCAAAGTCAGCAGAGCTATAGTGATTAGGGGAAAATGAATAGAAAACTTACAACTATTTTAGTAATTATGGTAATTATCCCCATTGGGCTATTAAGCTGGATGGGGGTTACCGGTATGAAAACAGAAAAGGATCGAACAAAACAACAAGTCCAGTATAATGGAAAACAGAAACTGAACTTGGTGCAGGAAAATATTTCTCTTCTTTTTAAGGAGATAGAAAGTGATCTTAATAATACTCTGAATCTTGTAAGTTTAAATATTGATGAAATAAGAAATATCCAGAGAAATCAAAGTTTAATTCAACAGATTTTTATTGAAGATGAAGATAGTTTAATTTATCCATCAGATGATTATTTTATAAGTCTAAGGGAAGAAGCTTTTCTAACAAGAATAAAGGAAACCGATATATCCTTTAATTTTCTGTTAAAATCTAAAATTGAAACAGCAAAAGAAAGTGTTAATAAGGGTTGGCATACCTGGTTTATGGGAGATGGTATAAATTTCATATATTGGGAAAAGGCAAAATTTTCTGATAAGCCCAATAAGGAAGCTATAATTAAAGGAATTGAACTAAATAGATCTGCTCTGCTTTCCGGAATAATAAACAGTTTACCGGTTACTAATGAAAAAAATGCATCTTTTCGTATATCTTTGTTTGATGTTAATGGAAATACTATTTACCAATGGGGATCTTTTTCTCCTCCTCTAAATCTATCTGCAGACTCAAGTATGTCACTCGAATATCCTTTATCATCCTGGCATCTTGAGTACTATTTAGATCCAGCTTCTATTAAATATAATGGAAACAATCTAATTCTTATAGTATCTCTTGTCACACTCTTTTTTATGATTCTTACTTTATCTATTTATCTTTATAGAGAAAGTACAAGAGAAATAAGGGAGGCCTCTCAAAAGGTTAGTTTTGTAAACCAGGTTTCTCATGAGCTAAAAACACCTCTTACAAATATTAGAATGTATGCAGAACTTCTGGAAAAGAAATTTGTAAGTGAAGATAAAAAAACAAAAAAGCATTTAGATATTATTATTTCTGAAAGTGGTCGTCTTGGAAGATTGATAAACAATGTTTTAAGCTTTGCAAAAGATCAGAAAAATGGTGTTACTTTTAATCCTGTTCCTGTTGTTCCTGATAAAATAATTGAGCATACTCTTGATAGTTTTAAATATTCTTTAAAGACAAAAGGAATAAAGCTTTCTACGAAACTCAATGCTTCAAATACTGTATTGGCTGATGCTGATATTCTGGAACAGATTCTTAGTAATCTTATAAGTAATGTAGAAAAATATGCTATTACTGGAAAGTGGATTAAGATTGAATCTTCTCTTGAAAATGAGATCCTGGTATTAACTGTAAGTGACAGAGGCCCAGGGATACCTAATAATTTCCATAAAAAAATATTTGAACCATTTTTTAGAGTAAGCAATAAACTTACAGATGGTGTTTCCGGGACAGGTATTGGTCTTTCTTTGGTTCGAATTCTTTCTGAAATTCATGGTGGTAAGGTTTTTTTGTTATCCAATAATCAAAGTGGTAAAAAAGAAGGAGCAATATTCCAGGTTAAACTTAAAACTCCTTTATACAATTCTAAGGAAGAAGTATGAAAATATTAATAGCAGAGGATGATCTTTATACAAGAGAGGGATTAATTGATATTCTTGAGGGTGAAGGATTTCATGTCGTAGCAGCAGAAAATGGTACCAGAGCAATTGAGCTTTTTAGATTAGAACAACCGGATTGTATTTGTCTGGATATAATGATGCCGGAGATAAATGGTTATGATGTATGTAAAGCAATTAGAAAAGAAGATCAGCAAGTTCCTGTGATCTTTCTTAGTGCAAAGTCTGAGGAGATAGATAAAGTACTTGGTCTTGAATTGGGTGCGGATGATTATATTTCAAAACCATTTGGGGTAAGGGAAGTCATAGCCAGAATACGGGCTGTTACAAGAAGATCAAAATATTTCAAAGGAAAATATTCTGATAAAAATGAAATTATGGAATTTAAAATTTCTGATTTGATGGTACTACCCTCGGAGTTAAAAGCTTTAAGAGGTGATTTAGAAATTGAATTAAGTCCAAGGGATATTCGAATATTAAAATTATTTTCTGAAAACCAGGGTAAGGTTCTAGATAGAGATAATATTTATGATGCTGG
>JAOZPU010000015.1:0-9533 GCA_029932585.1 Spirochaetia bacterium
TAGTTTTTTCTGTTTCCACGATCGGTGTTTCTGAAATAATATCTTTTTGGGGTGGAGGGGTTTCTTTTTTGGCATTACAGGATATCATGATTGAAAGACTTATTATTATGATAAAGAAAGTAGCAAACTTTTTCATATCTATTCCAAATTTGATCATAACTAATGCTAACTGCGAAAATATTAGTTGTCAATAATAAAATTGCCAAAGTATTTGACGAAACTGTATTTATAGGTTTATTCTTATAATATTCTTAATCAGTTGGATTATTATGATAAATAAAAAATTAATTTTTCCCATTATTCTCTTTTTTTTATGTGTCTTCTTTATGAGTGCTCAGGAAACACAATCTGCTGTGACTCTCTCTGTTATGAAATTTGATACAATGTCAGATAAAAATATTGACTTTATTGGTGAATCTTTTGCAGATGCTCTAACAACAAAATTAACAAATATCAAAGACCTTCGAATATATGAGCGCTCTCAGTTTAAAAAAATAACAGATGAACTGCAGATGAATGTAGATTCATCAGGCTTGTTTGATGAATCTACAGTTCAGAATGTGGGTAAAATTGTTGCAATTGATTATATGACTCTTGGATCAGTAACTCTGGTAGGAGATAATCTTCGTGTTGCATTACGGCTTATTGATGTAAAAACCACCAGATCTATTTTATCTAAAGAAGTTGAAGGTAAATATCCAGATGATGTTTTTGACCTGCAGGATGATATTGCATTACTTGTTGTTAAAGCATTAAATTTAAAAATTTCTACCCTGGAACGGGAGAGAGTTTTAAAGGATCCTACAAATAATATGGATGCCTATGAGTATTATAACCAGTCTTTGGCAGAAGTTTCAGGTATGGAAAGGGTACGCCTTCTAAGAAAAGCTCTTGAAAAAGATCCTGATTTTATTCTAGCCAGACATTGTCTGGCAGAAAGTTGTTTTGAGAATGAAAATTATACCGCAAGTATAAGTGTTTATAATAAAATTATAGAAGATTATCCCGATGATTTTAAGGCCCATTATAATTTAGGACTTTTATGGTTTGATCTTGGGGAACTGAAAAAATCATCAAGTGAACTTAAAGCTGCATCCTCTCTTCAGAATGATAACCCTGATGTATGGTATAATCTTGCACTGTTACAGGAGTTTGATGATAATGGAAACAGATTGAGTCCTGAAGTGGATCGCCTTAAAGTAAGTGAAGCTTACAAAAAAGTTCTTGAAGTAAACAATACCTATCTGGAAGCCCATTATGCCCTTGGAGTATTAAATGCTCTAATGGCAACAGAAAATAGTGATATAAATTTGCAAAAAGAATATATTGAAGGTGCCATTGAACATTTAGAATCTTATCTGTCAATTTATCCTGAGGTGTTTAACGCTTCTGAGGTAGAACAGAATGTTAATTTATTAAAAGGATCTCTTCAGCAAATTATTGATTATATGGAAAGTTAGATAAAATAGGATAAAAAAATGAAAAAATTTCTTATTGCTGTGATAGTTTTATTTGTTATAGTTGTTTTTGGATGCCAGACTACTAAAGAATCTAATATTACAGAAATTAAAACTGATTCCAGTCAGTTAGAATCAGATAATACATTTACAGGAGAAGCTGCTTATGTTGCAATTTCTGATTTTGCAATTTTAGCTTCTGAAGATTCTTTAGCTTTTCTTTCAACAGAGATACCAAATGATCTTGCAGGTGGATTTGCAAAAGGTGGTTTAGTAAAACCGGTTGAAAGACAGGAACTCGAAAAAGTAATGGCAGAATTGAAACTCTCCATGTCGGGACTTACAGATGAAGATTATGCTTTGCAGGCCGGAAAACTACTAGGTGCTAAATATCTTCTATTTGGAAGTTTGAGTAAGATTGGAGAACAGATAAAAATAAGCTGTAGATTAATTGAAACGGAAACTTCACAGATTGTATATACAGAATCTTCCCGGGGAATGTATTCTTCACTTTTTGATGTAGAAGATGATCTTAGAGGAAAGGTAGAACTTTTTTTCCATAACTAAAAGCTTGTTAGGTTTAATTATATCCTGATACAGAACCATCATAGTTTTACCGTTCAACGATATGACCCTAAGAAATTAGGTAATATTCAAAGCTTTCTCAAATAAAGACAGCATTTTTGATTGTTCTTCTTTGTTTATCTGATTTAAAATTTTTACAACTCTTGTGGTTCTATATTTCTCAATTTGATTGTAAATATTAAAACCTTTTTTTGTCAGCATTAAAAGTACTACACGCCCATCTCCTTCATGAGACTTTCTTTTGAGAATACTAATCTGTTCCAGTTTTTTAACACTTACGCTAACAGTTGGTGGTTTTAGATTTAAATTTTTGGATAATTCTTTAACCGTAAGTTCTTTTGCCATAAAAAGCTGATCAATAATATTTACCTGAGAAGGAGATATTCCCAGTTTTTCTGGTGGAGCCTGTTCTGTTTCTTCATGTTTGAGTCTTTTTAGAATTTGAATTAAACGTCTCTCATTTGTCATATACGATAAGCTATAGCATTACTGGGACAAACTTCCTGGCATTTGAAACATGTAAGGCAGCTGTTCGTTGTAATTCGGCGTTTTTTTGTATCCAGAGTAACTATAGCTTCAGCAGGACATACTTTCTGGCAAAGGCCACAGGCTGTGCATTTTTCTTCATCAATTTTTACGCTTAATTTTGCTGGCCTTGATGAAAGGTTGAGGATTGTACCATAGGGGCATATGTTATTATGCCAAAAAGACTCTTCAAAAATCAGAGTCAAGGCAATTGAAGTAATGGTTGCATATAAAATGAGGTTTACTTTAATTTTAAATTTCATTGTAAGAACCATTGCAGCAACGATTAAAATAAGAAATAAATATTTAATGACTTTATGCTTCATAAACCCAGGTGTTTTTAATCTTTTTATACCAAGTTTTCCATATATCCAGTTTATTGGTCTGAAAATAGTATTCATCTGGCACATCCATCCGCAATAGAATCTGCTGAAAATTAAAGATAGAATAATTCCTGTTCCAAAAACTACCATCCATTTCTGTACACTATGAATGTATAGAAAAAAAGCAAATACGCTCAGGAACAAAATTTCAGTTATAATTCGTAAATAGGTTTTTTTAGTGAATTTCTTTTTCATCTGAATCTCCAAATAAGTTAGTTAGACAAACTAACTATAATACAGATAAATATTTTAGTCCAGTTAATTGAGGATATAAAGTCAATTATTGATATTTTCTCCATAACATCTTTCACATCTGCAATATTTGGAATCTGAGAATATTTTGTATTTTTTAACAAAACCATCAGGTCTATAGCTCATTTTTGCCTGACGCAACCCAGGATCTCCAAGATCCTGTTCTCTGTTTATACATGTAATATTTTTATCAATCATTGAGGCAAAGGATCTGTTAATAAACTGATAGATTCCCTTATAGTCACCAATAGCTTTTTCAAACTGAATGACAAAGCTTTTACCTCTGTTTATGGGTTCTCCCAAGGAATAGGCTGCAGGAACTCCATCTACATATGTAATGCATCCGGTTAGTTCAAGGGTATCCATCATTTCCAGAGCTTCTTGTGCCGATTCGCAATCCACTGTACTTAACCCCAGTTCAATTCTTTTTTCTTTCCATTTTTGTAAAATATCCAGTGCATCACCTACATTTATATGGGTTATATATTTTTCTTCATAATTATAGTTGCTGATAAATGCATTAACCATATTTCTTTTTTTATGAAATTTGCGTCCTGTAAGATTCACCAAATTGGATCTTTCGTAGAGGTAGTCAAAATTATCTCTGTCTTCAAGGATACAAAATCCGGCTTTTTCAAGCGGAATCCTATACTTATCTGTATCCTTTTCTGATATTCCCTTAAAATAGTGATATTTATTAAATAGTTCTTTATTTGTTTTTTTATCAGGGAACCCAAAAGGAAGCATACAGAAAGATTTGTCATCTTCAGTACCAAATATTAATATATTACCAGTATTCAGTCTGGTAAGAGTATATTTATACTTGTCTCTAAAAAGGTAGAGTCCGGCAAATGTATATTCTGATATTCCTGATTCTAAATTATAAAATAAAGGGTACAGTTCCTGACGCATATCAATAGATATGGCAGCTGTTTTCGGGTAATTGGGTATAATCATTATATTAAGATATGTAAATAAGTCATATAAGGCAACAAAAGGCTGAATTATTATTCTATCTTCTGTTTGACACTTCCATATAAATGTTGCATCTTTGCTGTATGAAAGATGAAAAATGGATAAAAGAACAGTTACTGGATAAATTTCTTAGATATGTAAAAATAGACACAAAATCAGATGCTCATAATACGAGTGTTATTCCCTCAACTATATGTCAGTGGGATCTTCTAAATATGCTTAAAAAAGAATTAGAGGATCTTGGGATAGATAAAATAACTTTAAATGAACATGGATATCTTATTGCAGTTTTAGAGTCAAATCTTAAAGATGGGGAAAAGGCTCCTGTAATAGGTTTAATGGCTCATGTAGATACTTCTCCTGATATGAGTGGGACAAATGTAAAACCGCAAATTGTTGAAAATTATAAATTAAATGATATTGTGCTTGGAAATGGTTATACACTTAAAACTGAAGAATATCCGGATTTATTAAAGCATGAAGGTGATACCATTATTACCTCCGATGGTTCTACATTGCTGGGAGCAGATGATAAAGCCGGGGTAGCTGAAATTATGACCGCTTTAACATGGTTTAAAAACAATCATAATGTTGCTCATGGAGAAGTAGAGATAATATTTACTCCAGATGAAGAGACAGGAAAAGGACTCGATTTTTTTAACAAAGATTGGCTAAATTCAAGGTGTTGCTACACTATAGATGGAAGTGAACTTGGATCTATTGAAACAGAATGTTTTAATGCCTCAGGGTTCGAGGTTAAATTTAAAGGCAGGGTTATTCACCCCGGTTCAGCCAGGGGAAAACTTATAAATGCTGTTTCTATGGCTGGAACGTTTCTCAATCTTCTGCCGGCAAATGAGAGTCCTGAAGCTACTGATGGAAGGTATGGATATTATTCCCCAATGGAAATTGAGGGTAATCTGGATGAGGCAAAACTTGGGGGAATTCTAAGAGATTTCGATTCCAATGAACTTTCCCGCCGGATTGAAGCTCTGGATGCTTATGGTAAGGCTGTAGAAGCCAAATATCCAGGGGGAATTGTAGAGGTTAAAACCAGAAAACAGTATTCAAATATGTTTGAATATATAAACAAAGATATGAAGGTTATTGAAATACTTGAAAAAGCAGTAACAGAAGCTGGAGTAGCTCCTTCAAGGGAGATAATCAGGGGTGGAACTGATGGATCCAGATTAAGTGAAATGGGAATTCCTACTCCTAATATTTTTACCGGAGGACATAATTATCATAGCCGGTTTGAATGGGCCTCTGTAAATACAATGGTTAAAGCTTCAGAAACAATTATTAACCTTATTCAGCTTTGGGCAAAAGAAATATCCTGATTCTTTTTTGTGATTTTATAGAGTGTGTGGTATAATTAGGATAAGAGATGATAATTATGAGGTGTTAGATGGCTATTCCAGGTGTGAGTAATAAAAAGTTTTTGTTTATAATGATTTTATTCTTTCTTGCAGGGGCTTTGTTTGCCAAATCAGTAACAGGGACTATTTCCTATATTGAAGGATATGTTGATCTATATAGAGATGGTGAACTTCTTGATTGGGAACTTGTTGATATAGGTTTTAGTATTGAGGAATTTGACTTAATAGAAACAGGTGATGATGGATTAGTTGAAATTGATTTAAAACTTCCTTCTGGCAGTAGAACAACTGTTGCAGTCAAACCCGGAACTACTTTCTATTTTGAAATGGAAGAGAAAAGTGGTCAAAATCAAACTTCTTTTCAAATGCTTGGAGGTTCTCTCTCTTTTAAGGTTCAAAAATTAACAGGCAAAGATACTCTTGATGTTCATACTGAAAGTGCAGTTATGGGAGTAAGAGGAACAAAATTTGAGATTGTTACATCGGCTGAGGGAGGTATTCTTGTTCTTTGTGAAGAAGGAGCTGTCTCCTGTAAGGATGATCAGGGTAGAGAACGATACTCAAAACCTGGTAGCGTTGTAGATAAAGTACCGGATAAGAGAATAAATTCTTATTCTGTCAGTACAGAAGATTTAGGTCTTTACCGCAATTACTGGGTATCTGCAAGGGATGAGGTTTTTAGGAATGGTGCCAAGGTATTTATTCAGGGTTATGCAAAGCAGTTTTTACTTTTTGAACCAAAATTTTCTACAGTTTTTACCGAATTAGAAGGTGTAAAAACTACACTTGAAAGATATGGAAAAGATTCTGCTTTAGCAGGTAATCCTGGAACCTTATTTAAGGCTAAGGCGGAAGTAAGTCCTGCAATTATTAAAATGCGAAGTGTTATGCCTATTTTTGAAATGGTTTTTTATAGATTAAAAGAGCTTGAATCTTATCATAATGAGGGACTGGGGATTGGTTACATAGATAGCAATTTAAGTTCTACAGATTTCTTTAATACTTTTGGTAGTAAAAAGAATAATATTTCCAGACAATTAGCAGAGGTTAGATATCTCTTTAAATTATATAATAATATCCATAAGGCCTCCGGTGGTGGCCCTTCTATTTTGGACAACCCATTTGGAGGAAGTGGAGTTCCCACAGGGAATCCTCCAAGCTCTGGTTTGTTTGGTAATTAATTAGGTTGATTATGATTCGATTTTTTCAGGCACTGGTAATTATATTTTCTCTTGTTTTTATTTCCTGCGGGGATAATAATTTACTTATGACATTATCTGATTCTGAAAACGCAGTTATAGTTAAAACTTCTATAAACAGTGGAGTCGTTTTAGATCCTGATTTAAATGAAAGCATTGATATTAGTCTTGAATATGATGAAACAGTGGTTATCCCTGTAAAACTTGAGATATCATTTTTAGACAAACAGGGAGTGGAAATAGGAGAACCTCAATTAATTGAAGGAGATGCCTTAAACAAACCTTTACCCTCGATTTCTCTTGCTTCACCATCAGAATCCCAGTATTCAATTAGACTTAGAGTCTTTGATAATGATGAAATAATAATTAAGGAAGAAATTGTCCCCTTTTTCTATTCAAGAGAAAACTTGTCAATAAGGGGTCTGACCCCATACCCAAATGTATTTACACCAGGTGGCCAGGGATTGATATTTATTGATGCAGATGGTCCTGATGGTAGTTGGGTCAGGTGGTCAATCGATAATGAAATTATTGCAGAGGGGTATTTCCATGAATATGAAGAAGGATTTATTTGGAAAGCTCCTCTATTAGAAGGGGTCTATGGGCTTCGAATGGAGTTGTTTCCAGAGGAACCTTTATATACAAAAAATGGAACATTTTCTTTTGTTTCACCGATAAAATCAGAATTAGAAGTATTCGTTACTTCTGTAAGAGAAAATAATCCCATGGATCTTTATCCCCCTGAATCTTACAGTACTCTAATTCACTTTACAGGTCTTGTTAGTGATGAGGGTACTAATTTTAATAATATCGGAACTATTGGTTTTCCTGTAATAAAGAGACAGGAAGATAAATTTGGTTATTACCTGCATAATGGTTCAGGATATATTCTGGATGGTAATGTGTTACCTGTAATTGATAATACATTATTACCATTTTCAATTACTTTTGCATATAATATTGATAGTAAACAGATGGATGCATCCTTTTTGAGAATTGCAGATGATCACAAGAGTCTCTTCTTAATAAAAACTGATTCATCAGGTTTTATTGTTTCCGAATTTTTTCAATCGAAAGCATATCTCAAATATTCTACAAAAATGTCTCCTGAAAAATATAATGAAATTACATTATCAGTTATACCAGTTGATGGTTTTATAACTTTTTTATGGTATGGAGATGGAAGTTTGCTTAGTTCAAAAACTTTTGAATTTATTAATAACATACCAGTTGGTAATTTTAAAACTATAATAAGTGGTGAAAATGGATTTGAAGGGCTTTTAGATGAGTTTGGTGTATTCACTAAAGATGAGAAAGCTAGAAATAATGTTGATAATTTTATTTTTAGCAGAAAATCCTATCGTAAATATAATTCGGATAAAATAATTGCAGCTTATGGATTTGATGGACTTTTTCCAGATGACTCGGCATTAAATATCTCAGAAGGAAGTCTAATTCTTAATTATCAATCAGTATTTGAAATTCTTGAAACAGATATTAATTTTTCATATTTATATATTGATATAGATTTTGAAAGAATTTCTGAAGATACAGAACTTAAGATAATATTTCCGGATAGAGCAGGAGCAGAAGATATAAAAATAAATATCAAGAATCTTTTACAGCAGGACAATAAAAATAATAAAATCAAAATAGAATTAAATGTATCTGAAAGTGTTCTTTCTGTTTTATCAAATGAGGAAATTATTGCAGAAGCCAGTTTAGAAATATATACACCTGCTATTTTTGCTGTTGTTAATAATTCTAAAGAAACATTAACAAAAATTGAATCTATATTGGTAAGACGTGAAGAAAAAAGAGTAGTTGAAGACTTCAAACCAGGTATAGAAACCAGACTTTAATATTAAAAATGTATTGAAAATATTTTTTATGTGTATAATAATTATAACAACTTTAGGGGGCAGATATGTATAAAAAGGTACTCATTATTTTTTCTCTTCTTATGATATGTTTTACTTTCACTTTTGCACAGGAAGTGTCTGAGAAAAAAGAGATAGCAATTTTTAGTTTAAGTTATTCTGATTGGAGTATACCTGATGGTGCCTTAGGTCTTGTTGATCAATCAATTCAGAATGTTTTTATTAATCTTAAGCGATTTGATATTCTTGGAATGTCATATAGATTAAATTCAAATGATATTACTAGTTTTATTGAAGAAATACAAAAGGTAAAAGAGTCTAATATAGAAGTCCCTGAAGCAGTGAGATTAGGTGAACAAACTTTTACAGAAGCTGATTTTAATAAGCTAGTAGGATCTTTTATTATTGTTGTCCCTGTAATGTCCTACTATGAAGTAGTCTCTGATGATAATGGTGGGTATACTGCCGAAATACAAGCTAGTTTTACGTTTATCAATGTTGCAGAGGGGAAGGCTTTTGCCAGCTTCCAGGTAGATACTACCGGGGCAGATGAAACAGCAAAGGGTGCAGTAAAGAGTGCAGTGGATTCTTTACCTCTTCAGCTTTCCTATGAAGTTCGTAAAATTCCTGAATTTCAGCTAAAAACTGGAGTTTTGGATGTAAATGGTAGTGAAATACTTATTGAGCTTGGTGCTAATATGGGGGTAACCCTTGGTGATGAGTTTAATCTTACCAGTAGTGTAATACTACCAACCGGTCATGTTGTAGATAAGAAGGTTGGGCTTTTAGTTGTTAAAGAGGTTCATCAGGAGGTTTCTACAGCTCAGGTCTTTTATGCAAGTAAAAAACCAGCAGTTGGTGATCAGCTTAAAGAGATTCCCCGAATGGGATTTGAAAC
>JAOZPU010000015.1:9633-21487 GCA_029932585.1 Spirochaetia bacterium
ATTACTTTTAAATATTAATTGTTAGAGGGAAAAATGAAAAGAACAAAACTATTTTTAATTTCTATACTTATTATATCTGTTTTTATCTCCTGTGCTTCCACAGGTGGATCAAATTCTTCTTCAGGAGGATCTACTGCTGCAGCTTCTGTGGATGAAGGGCCGGTTCTTTCGGCCTCTCCTGTTTACTATGCTACAGGTTCAGGTAGCTCTCAGTCTGCAGCATTTAATGATGCAAAGATGAATGCGGTTAAAAAAGCGGCTTCTGATGCCCTTGGAATTGCATCTGCAGCTGCAAATAGAGATAAACTGATGAGTAAAATTTATATTCCAAGTACTGCAAATGCATATGTTTATAATGAAACCATGGAAATTCTTGACAGGGGTGATGATAACGGTAGTTCCACGGTTTCTATAGGTATACGAATAAATCTGGAAGCGATTTCAAATGTTCTAAGAGCCAATGATATTTATGGAAATATTATTCTTCCTCAAGGCGGAGAGGTCCTCCTTTCCGATATGGATAGACCTTCTTTTGCTCCTGAACCTGTAGTTGCAGAAGAAAAGGCTGTTGAAGAAAAACCTGCATCAGTGTCAGCAAGTTCAACTGTTTCAACTGAAGCTACTCCTGAAGAAATTGCTTTAATTAATGAAATAATTAGTAAGCTGTCTTTTATGGTTTACTATGATGAAGAATCAGCTACAGACCCTTTTCTGGCAAAGACTGCAGTAGGCATGGCAAATCGTTATCTTTCTGAAAATGGTATGGAGTATGTTGATTTAGGTCAGATTGAACAGATAAAGAAAGATCAGGCAGCAGCTTATGAGGATGAAACCGGACAGGCTGTTTCTATGATACAGTGGATTGCAGGGAAATTAAATGCAGATATCTATATTGAAATAGTAGTGGATGCTAACTCCAACACAAAAAATAACAGATATTATGGCAGTGCCAGTGTTTCCCTTAAAAACTTTGACGCTTCAACTGCTGCTGGACGGGGTTCCAGTTATTATCAGACTGTACCTCCTGCAATGAGTACTGTTTCTGAAGATGATGCTTTGAACAATGCTGTTGCTTCAGCTACTTTTAATGCAATTAAAAAAGCAGTTGATCAGGCAAGAGCGTATACTCAAAAAGAATTAACTCAGGGTATAAAATATGATCTTGTAGTTCAAAATACCTATGATTCACGTCTTATGAGAGATTTTATGAAAAAAATGGAGAGAAAGGTTAAATCTATTAAAAGAATTTCTACTTCACCTGAAGAAACTAAATACGAAGTAAGGTTAATAGGTCAGATTGAAGACCTTGAAGATCTTATTTATGATGTCTCAGAAGGTCTTTCTGGTCTGGAGGGGATGTCTTTGGTTTATCAGAGGGGTAATTCCATTACTTTTGATTCAGGATTATAAAGGGGTATTAGATTGAAAAATAAAAGTTATCTTTTTTACATAACAGGAATTTTTATATTCCTTACCATGTTTATTGCCTGTGCTTCATCTCCTGGGCCGGAAAATGGAGGAGAACTTCCTTCCTGGGTTACCATGCCTCCGGCAGATACCAGTGATACTGTCTATTTTATAGGAGCAGGATCAAATACGGAAGGAGACTCTGCAAAGGCCAGAAACCTTGCAGGAGCAGATGTTGTCTCTTCTATTACCCGGTTCCTTGGGGTTAAGGTTAGTTCCGATACAACAGTTACTGCAAAAGATACTCTGGATAAGTTTACATCTACTCTGGATCAGACAATAAGAGAAACCTCCAGTGCGCAAATAGGAGATTTCAAAATAGTTGAATCCTTTACAGACAAAAGCGGTACAACTATTAATGTATATCTCCTTGGTTCTTATAACAAGAAGGCACTTTTAGAGGAACAGGCAAGAATTAAAGCTGTTTTTGCAGAACAAAAAGCTGCTATCTCCGGACCCGAAGCAGAGGGAGATTCTCTTGTTGCCTCATCTGCGTATTTTGCAGGTGCAGTAAAGTATATTGAAGCAGCTTCTGCTGCATCAACTACAGATATTGAGAATGCAGAAATTAAATACGAAAGGAATATGAATAAGGCCAGAGAAGCAGTTGGGAATATTAATTTATATGCTTTAAATGATAATTTAAATGCTTTTATTAAGCAGACCTTTGATAATCCTTTTGAACTGAAAATTACCGGTACTCCTGGAATTGATGGTAAAGTTCTTTCTGGAGTTCCAGTAAGAATTACTTATAAGATTGTAAGAGAAAATGGAAGAAAAGCAATCAGATCTGAATCTGTTATAACTGACTCAAATGGAATGATATCATTTTTTAGACCTCCTGCAAATTTTGTAGGAACAGAAAGAGTTACAATGTCACTGGATCTGTCTGCTTCTCTTGAAACTCTGGAGAATGTTCCGGATAAACTTTATGCACAGCTTGAATCTCTTGAGAAAATTGTCAATTCAAAGAAAATTGGTTTTACTTATAATGTCATATCCCGGGCAAAAGAGATTGCAACTGCAGTTATGATAATTGATCAGGATAATAGTGGTGCCGCTACAGGTAAAACTGAAACAGCTTCTGGAATCCTTGAAGTTCTTACTTCCGAAGGGTTTTCAATAAGATCAATAGATGTGGGTTCTGATATTTTAAAAATGGGTGATGAATCTATAATAAGTACTATAGCTAAAAAATATGCCGGACGTTTTGAAAGACTTGTTTTTGGAACAGTTGGAATTAGTGATTTTCAAAAAGATGGAGATAGATTTACTGTTAAGGTTTCCGGCGATATAAAAGTAGCTGATCTTGGTAGTGGGGAAATTATATATACTTCAGGAAACAGGTTTAAAAGTGCAATGGGCAGTAATGCTGCAAGTGCTATGTCGACAGCATTTAAACAGTTTGGGAAAGTCATTGGTGAATCGATGGCAAATAATCTACCGTAGAGATCGTTGCATGCAAGGTCTCTACAGGTAAATAAATGAAAATCTCAGATCATGCAGATCATACAGAGAAACTTTATAAACTCCGTGCTGAAGATATTCATAAGTGGATAGATGGATACTTTGATCGGCAGGGCTTTGATGAATTCCTTCAAATAGGTAGAACTCCCGGCTTTAATCCCTATACGCACAGAAAATTTCGTCATTGTCATGAAGCACTTCCTGAAGTAATAAAAGAATTTTCCTATAAATATGCAAATGATCAAATACAAAATGTTTTTGAGTGTCATATCAAGGATGATTATGATAATTACATACCTACAAGGGAAGATTTTTCCAACGGGACTTTTTCAGAAAAGTATCATGAATCTGAAGAATCTAAAGAGAAAATTCTTACATCCGGAGAACTGGAACGATATTTTAGTGGAAATTATTCAGGACGCAAACAGAACAGGTCCTCTCCCGAAAGATTTGGTCTAAGAATAGTATTACCGGCAATAATCTCACTAATTATTTTTATATTATCTATTTTTTTAATTATTCTTCCTCTTTTCCATGAAAGCCTGATGGAAGAAAAAAAAGAGATGATAATGGAGATATCTTCTGTAGCAGTTAGTATTCTTGACTACTATGCTTCCATGGAATCTGAGGGGTCTTTCAGTCGGGAGAAAGCTCAGTCTACTGCTTTAGATGAAATACAGAAATTACGATATGGGCCTGATCATGAAAATTACTTCTGGATAACTGATATGCAGCCTGTAATGGTTATGCACCCCTGGAGGCCTGATCTTAATGGTCAGGATCTATCTGATTATACAGATAGTAAAAACCGGAGTGGGAAAAAGCTTTTCGTGGAATCTGTGCAATTAGTTCAGGATTGGGGTGGCGGTTTTCTTGAATATCTTTGGCAGCCTGATGAAAGCAGCCTCCGTGTTGTTCCTAAACTATCGTATGTTCAGGGTTTGCCACAATGGAAATGGATCATTGGGACCGGGATATACATTCATGATGTTGAAGATGAAATTTCCAGATTGACAGACCATCTGGTTATTATTTTTTTAATAATATCCTTTTTAATGTTTATGATCCTGGTTTATATGGTAATCGAGAGCCGCACAATTGAGAGGAACAGACAGCATGCTGAGACTGGTCTGATTGAGGCCAAAGAGCGCTATCGTGCTTTGGTGGAGGCTTCAAATGAAGGATACATTCTAATTCTGAATCATAGAAATATTTTTATTAATCCAACCTTTCAAAGAATGACTGGTTATACCGAACAGGATCTATTATCAGGATCAATCTGGGATCAGTTATTTACATCTTCCGTCCGTAGCAACTCTTTAAAATTTCATTTGGAAAATCTTAAGTCTGAGGCTCCGAATCCAGATGAGTTTGAAGCTATGCTTAGATGTCAGAGCGGCAGTTTTATTGATGTGGTTGTACGGGTTTCCCGTATTTTTCTATCTGAAGAAAATGGCCAGGTTGTTTCATTCAGACCAATAATACATAGTTCTCTGCCTCTCTATATTGATACTGTGACAGCAGATAATCCTGATATTATTCTTAAAGAAATTCAGGCTAGTGAGAGTAATGCTCATGTTGTCAGAATACTCAATCAACTTCCCCTTAGTATAAGATCCATGCTGGATCTGAATGTAGGAGCAGAGAAAATAAGGATTTATATAAGTAAAGTATATTCTTTTTCGGTTCAACGTATTATTGAACTTTCTATAGATGAAATGGGAAAACCTCCGGCTGATTTTGCTTTTCTTTCTCTGGGGAGCAGTGGACGGCAGGAGATGACTCTTTTTTCTGATCAGGATAATGCTATTGTTTTTAATAGTGAAAAAACAGGAGAAGGGCTGGAAGCCACAAGACTCTATTTTCTTAACCTGGCTGATAAAGTCTGTTCCCGTCTTAATCAGGCCGGGTTCCCATATTGTCCTGGTGGTATAATGGCAGTTAATCCTGCTTACTGTCTTTCATTAGAAGAGTGGTATAAAAAATATTCCTATTGGATTACTAAAGCCGATAATAATTCTCTTCTGGATATACATGTTTTTTTTGACCTTTCATATGTATGGGGCGATGGTTATTTAGTCGATGAACTTAAGCTTTATATCTTTAAACTTTCACAAAATCGTCCGGAATTTCTTAGCCATTTTGCCGGGAACTGCCTTCAGTATAAGGCTCCTGTTGGTTTACTTGGTACTGTTAAAACAGAAGAAAGGGATGGCATGTCTGTAGTAAACCTAAAGGAATGTTTAATTCCATTAATAAATTTTGTTCGAATTTATGCACTAAGATCAGAAATTTCCGAGACTTCCACTCTTATAAGGATTCGGAGTCTGGAGGATATTGGGGTTTTAAATAAACCGTCTGCAAAGGATCTTAAAAAAGCCTTTGAAATTCTATGGGAACTGAGGTTTACAAATCAGATTATCTCTCATGGAGCATTGCGGAAGGTAAATGATGATCTTATTCTGAAAAATCTATCAGTACAAAATCGAAAGGATCTGCAGTGGGCTCTTTCTGTCATTTCCGGCATCCAGTCCCGTT
Source organism: Spirochaetia bacterium (assembly GCA_029932585.1). GTDB lineage: Bacteria > Spirochaetota > Spirochaetia > B11-G9 > B11-G9 > JAJRQE01. Next base: position 15,106 of record JAOZPU010000015.1, read on the forward strand.
TGAGTTTTGATTTTTTAGGTATGGATATTTCATAGTGAATTATCCCCATGGGTTGGTTACGATTCCATTTTTTTCTTTAACTCTTCCAGTTCATTATCTGCATTTATTTTGTTTATATCTTTTTCTATTTCCATGGACCTACTGTCACCAATCAGGTTATTTATATCTGCAAGTAGTTTATTTGGATCAATTGATAGCTGTTGGGGCGATTCATGAATCGCCCTTACAGTCTTTTCAACTTCTATTTTCAAGTTCACAAGCTTATCGGTCAGGTATTTAATTTCATTTCTTATTATCTCTACCTGGCTCTCAGCATCAATTTGCAGGTCAGATTTACCAGCCTGCCTGGCCAGATCTATTCTGTTTTCCCATTTTTTTAGATTTTCTTTGTACTTTAAATATTTTCTTTCCAGAAGTTTATATTCAGTTTTTACAGCAATAAAATATTCTTTATCATTTTTAGAACTCATAGTTACTCCTTGAATTTTATACTTCACCCTGATAAAACCTACTATATCAGAAAGAAACCATTTAGGTTGGGAATTATCATGGAAGATTTAAATTATGACACCGATGAACCAATAGTTGCCCTTGCAACAGCTTGGAGTGAGAGTGCTCTGGCCGTAATACGTACCAGTGGTAAAGATAGTATTAAGCTGTTTTCAACTGTTTTTTCAAACCCGGTTGCAATAATTGATTCAAAAGGGTTTACAATTCATTATGGGTATATATATGATCCCGGTACAGGAAATAAAATTGATGAAGTAACTGCTGCTGTGTATAGGAATCCTAAAAGCTATACCGGGCAGGATAGTGTTGAAGTATTTTGTCATGGTAGTCTTCCTGGAATTGAAGCTATAATTACTATTCTTAAAGATGCAGGATTCAGAGATGCTGCTCCAGGAGAGTTTACCATGAGAGCCTTTTTGAATGGTAAGATGGATTTAAGTCAGGCTGAGGCAGTTGTCGAAATAGTTCAATCAAAATCCAGGCAAGCTCATTCTCTGGCATTAAATCGTTTGTCCGGGGCTGTTTATGAAAGAATCAATTTTATTAAGAAGAAATTAGTTGATTTTATGAGTTTAATTGAAGTTCAGTTGGATTATCCTGATGATGAAATTGGTGGAGATACGGATATTTCTATAGAACCTGTTATTGAAGCAGAACGAGAAATTAGTAAGCTCATTGAAACATATAGAGTAGGTAAAATATTTCATGATGGAGTAACTGTTGCACTGGCAGGTGGAACCAATGCAGGCAAATCATCATTGTTTAATCTCTTTTTAAGAGAAGATCGTTCCATAGTTTCTGACATTAATGGGACTACAAGAGATTATATTGAAAGCTGGATTACTGTAGATGGTATTCCTGTTAGACTTTTTGATACTGCAGGATTAAGAGAAGCTGATCATCCTGTGGAGAAAGAAGGTATTCGCCGTAGTGAAGATATAATAAAGAATGCCGCTCTGGTATTATATATAATTGATGGAATAACCGGTATGACCGATGAAGATAAAGATATTTTTCGAAAACAAAAGGATAGTGATAATTACCTTTTTATATGGAATAAAATTGACAATTCCAGTTTGCTTATACCTGAAGGTGTATTAGCTGTAAGTGCTGTTACAGGAGAGGGACTTTCTCTTATTGAAGCTGCTATATCTTCAAAGTTAACAGGTATACATATATCCGGAACAGAACTGATGATAGATTCGCTGCGTCAGAAAGACCTTTTGTTAAGAGCGGGGGAATCTTTAAAGTCTGTAAAGGATTCTTTAATAAATAATATTTCTTTGGATGCTGTGGCAATGGATCTTAAGGATTCTCTGGATGCCATTGGTGAAATAACCGGAGAAGTTAGTTCTGTTGATATTTTGAACAATATATTCTCCGGATTTTGTGTAGGAAAATAATATGGACTATGATGTGATTGTAATTGGCGGAGGGCATGCTGGTATAGAGGCATCTCTTGCCACAGCAAGATTAAATTTTAAAACTCTGTTAATAACTCAAAGCCTGGATGCTATAGGTCGATTATCCTGTAATCCTGCAATTGGAGGGCTCTCCAAGGGTAATATTGTTCGTGAAGTGGATGCCCTTGGTGGAGAAATGGCCAGATTGATTGATGCGACCATGATACAGTTCCGAACTCTGAATAAGAGGAAAGGCCCTGCTGTACAGGCTCCCAGAGCTCAGGCAGATAAATTTTCCTATAACAGACTTGCAAAGGAGACTCTGGAAAATCAATCCGGCCTTTTTCTATTTCAGGATACAGTAGTCGATTTAATAACTGACAAAAAAGGAAGTTCTGTAACGGGGATTGTTACAGAAAGAGGTAATAGAATTACAGCGCGTGCAGTTGTATTAACAACAGGAACATTTATGGATGGGAAGATATTTATTGGGGAATATCAGGCATCTTCCGGACGTCTTGGAGAACCTGCTGCATTAGGTCTTGGGAACTCTCTTCGAAAAATGGGTTTTTCTCTTGGTCGAATGAAAACAGGTACTCCAGCCAGAGTTGCAGCTTCTTCACTTAATTATGATCGTATGGAGGAGCAGCCCGGTGATGATATTATGCTTCCTTTTTCATTTTCAAATAAAAAAATATCCCGTCCTTCTGTTCCATGTTATATAACTTTTACGAATGATAAAACCCATGAAATTATAGATAAAAATATGGCCAGATCTCCTCTGTATGGTGGAGATATTGTTGGGAAAGGACCCAGGTACTGTCCCTCACTGGAAGATAAAGTTGTAAGATTCCCTGACAGAGACAGGCATCAGATATTTGTAGAACCTGAGGGGCTTGGCAGTGAAGAGATGTATTTGAATGGAATCTCATCTTCCCTGCCGGAAGATGTTCAGCTAGATTTTTTACGCACAATTCCTGGTTTGGAAAATGTTGAGATTATGCGTCCGGCATATGCAGTAGAATATGATTATATGGACCCTACTGGACTCTATCCCTCTCTGGAGACTAAAAAACTATCTGGTTTATTTGTAGCTGGACAGACAAATGGAACTTCAGGATATGAAGAAGCTGCCTGTCAGGGGCTTATGGCAGGAATAAATGCAGCAATGAAACTTCAGGGGAAGGCTCCACTTATTCTGTCCAGGGATATGGCATATACTGGTGTTCTTATTGATGATCTTGTTACTATGGGAACAGAAGAACCATATAGGATGTTCACTTCAAGAGCGGAGTACAGACTTAACCTTCGACACGATTCTGCAGATATTAGACTAACTCCTAAGGGATATAGTGTGGGCTTACAGAGTGAAGAGGTTATGGAGGCTTTAAATAAAAAAATTAAGGGAATTGAAGAAATTAAAGAACTACTTCGTAATAGATATGTCAATGAAACTGATTTAAAAAACTCTCCAGATAAATTTAAACAGCATATTGGAAAGAAGTTCAGCCAGGTAATAAAAAATCCTGAAGTTTCAATAGACCAACTTGTAAATATTGAGGTAGGCTTAACTCAATATCCCTCCGAATGGGTTTCACATACGGAACTGGACCTAAAGTACGATGGATATATAAACCGGCAAATGAAGCAGGTTGAAAGATTTCATAAAATGGAAAATAAAAAAATACCAAATAATTTTGATTATGATAAAGTTGAAGGAATTTCATCAGAATCCCGTGAAAAACTTAAAAAAATCAAACCTGTTTCAATTGGTCAGGCCTCACGAATCTCCGGTGTCAGAAATTCTGATATTGCAGTACTTATGATTTTAGTAAAGAAGAAGATTGTAGATGAATAAAACAGAAACTCTTATTACTGGACTTAAACAAATTGGAATAGAGTATAACAAGACTCAATTTGATAAGCTTGAACTATATATTAGTGAAATTGAACTTTGGAATAAAAAATATAAACTTGTAGGGGCGGATGGCGAAACTTTGATTATTAGGCATGTTCTTGATTCTCTATCTTCGATACCTGAGCTGAAAAAATTAAAATTTATGACAGCTGCAGATGTGGGTTCCGGAGCAGGGCTGCCGGGAATTCCTCTTTCTATATTTTTTCCTGATGTACATTTTACTTTAATTGAGAGATCTGGAAGGCGTGCAGGGTTTCTTAGAAATGTTCTAGGTCTTTTAAATATTACAGAGAATGTTTCAATTTTGGAATCTGATCTTGATGAAGTTAAAACTAAATATGATTTGGTTTTGTTTCGGGCATTTAGAAATTTAGTCGACTTTTATGAATCTTTAATAAAAATTAAGACTTCTGATGGGTGTTTGTTTGCTTATAAGGGTAAAATTGATATTATAGAATCTGAAATTTCAAAATTAAAAAATAAAAACAGAGTAGATATTATTAAAGCTTATGTCCCCTTTTTAGAGGCTGAAAGAAATTTTTGTATCTTATACTAATAGATGCTGAAAATAGAGATTACTCTACTTTTTCCAAATATTCTGTAAGTTTTTTCTTTTCAATTAAATCAATTAATCTTGCCTCTACGAATCTATGTGCACCCTCAGTAAAAGTTCCTGCTGTTATACAGAATCCTTTACCTGCTTTAACTTCTTTTGTTTTAGAGTAAAGGTCTCTTAATGTAAATTCGCCAACCTGACTCGTTGATCTTATAAATCTAAAAAGAATGACATCATCCCATTTTTTTGTACTTACTTCTGCAAGAATGTCAGCATGTTGATCTTTTTGAACAGAAATATCTGTTATTTTAACTTTTGCCTGTGGATAAAATACTGTCGAAAGTTTCCTGCAAAGGGTAACAAATTCTGACGTTGGTGAAATAAGATATATCTGTAAGTTTCTATTTTTATTAAGTTCCTCATATTTATTAATAAGAGTCGGGACATCTTTATACCCTGGAATTCGCCCCTGGAGTTCTTTCATAATTCCAAGGGCCTTACCCAGATCCTGCTTTTTTAAATAGGTAATTGCAAGATTATACTGAATATCTGTTTTTATATTTTTTGAAATTGCTTCATGGCGTAATCCAATTTCAAAATCCATTATAGCTTTATCAGTTTTATGTAACTTTAAATTTATTAATCCTGCAAACAAAGCTGCATTAGGCCCCATAATCGGATCCGGCCTGAGATGTGTAAATATTCTTAATGCCTGTTCCTGCTGACCCAGAGAATTGTATGTTTGTGCAAGAATAAAGAGTGATTCTTTATCATCTGGTTCAATATCAATGGTTTTTCGTAATAAAAGAGCAGCTTCCTTCAGCCTTTTAAGATGAAAAAGAGAATGACCCAGATAGCGGACACATAAATTGTGATCAGGTTTCAACTTCCTGGCTTTCAGAAGAAGAGATGTAGCTTTTTCGTAGGATTTTTGCTTGAATAGTAGAAATCCAAGGTTATAATCGACTTCAAATATATCCTGTTTCATCCCTCTACATATCATAAGAGCCTTAAACGCTTCATTAAATCTCTTTAATTCCATTGCACTTAAAGCAAATTTTAAAGTAACTTCAAATTCATCAATACTTTTTTGAGTAGCACAAAGATCTATTAGAATCTCATAATTTCTGAGCGCTTTATCATATTTCCCTTCATCAAAATATATACCTGCTAAAACTATCAGTGCATCAGCGTCTTTAGGGTTTTGGGCGAGTTTTTTATTTGCTTCTTTCTGCATAACTGCATTACTCTTATTTTTTGTACGTTTAGTTTTCTTCGGAGAATCATTCTTATGTTTTTTTGATGTTATGACGAAGAGTACTATAATGACTAACAGCCCTAGAAGAATGGGTAAAAGGAAGATATAATTATTTTGCATGGGTATATTATGCTTGTGTGATAGCTTGAAGTCAAGGATAATTATACTTTTGCGTTATTTGGAAAAAATTCTTGACAATAGATATATAGGGTCTTAGTCTAAAGTAAGGAAGGTGTAAAGTGAATAATCCTACTATTGGTATAAAAATTGCCGACGGTTCTTATTTTCCTATTATGAAGGAAGGTAGTTCAAAAAGAAAACGTTTGGTACTTACAACTGTAAATGATAATCAGGAAAATGTTCAGATAGATCTATATAAAGGCGATGGAGAGGAGCTTCTTGATGCTGCATATGTTGGAAGTCTTCTAATTGAAAATATTGATCAGGGGCCAAAGGAATCTTCAGAAATTGAACTAAAAATTGGATTTGACCAGGATGGAACTCTGAATGCAGAAGCAGGAGATCCAGGATCCGGACAATATGAATCATTGAGTATAAGTATGGAAACTTTAAGTGAATCTGCCATGTATGATACCCCTGAATTTTCTCTGGATGATGATATGGAAGATCTTCAATTAGATGATTTTGATAATATTGATAAGGATTTAGATCTGGATAGTGAAGAATTATCACTTAATGATGATGATTTTGAATTTGATAATCTGGATAGTGAAGAA
>JAOZPU010000015.1:21587-27736 GCA_029932585.1 Spirochaetia bacterium
AGAATTATCACTTAATGATGATGATTTTGAATTTGATAATCTGGATAGTGAAGAATTATCACTTAATGATGATGATTTTGAATTTGATAATCTGGATAGTGAAGAAGCACTTTCAGAAACTGATTTTGAAGATGGTGGTCTTGGAGAAGAAAGTTTTGATAGTATCGTAGAAGATGAATTGGGAAGTGTTCCTGAAGATAATTTTGAAGATAAAGATGATTATGCTCCTGGAATTTTATCAGAATCTGAAATGGTACATGAAAAAGAGAAGAAGGGTGGAAATCCTTTTATTATTGCAATTTTAGTAATTATAGCTATTGCAGCAATAGCAGGTATTTCGTATCTTCTTTTTTATAGCCTTCAGGGGGAAGATTCTCCAGTTTTGGAAGCCACCCATTCGACAGGCTCAGGAACTGAAGGGGAGGCTCCTCCTATTGTAGAACCGGATGTTCCAGCTGTGACAGCCCCTGAAGTCCAGTCTGAAACTACAGAAGTTAGTACTGCAGTTGCTGTCCCTAAAGTGGAAAGCACAGATGAGGAGCATAAATCAGATGAGGTTAATATTGTTCCGGCGCCTACTGTCCCGGAAAATACCAAAATTACAGATTCAACAGGAGTTTGGTATAAAATTAGATGGGGCGATACTCTTTGGGGTATTTCCTATTCTTTTTACAATTCTCCTAAAGATTATAATAATATTGTTAAAGAAAATAAAATTAAAAATCCAGACATTATTTTTGCAGAAACAAAAATTTTCATACCATCTAAAAAATAAATATGTTTTAGTTTCTATTTTTCTTTTCTTTTCCCTCCCTTTATATTCCTATGAAATATCTGGTAATAATATTCCCTATTTTGATGCAATATCAAATTTGGATTTTACTAACACAATAATAAAAGAAAAATTATTTTATTCTGCATTGAATGGAAATGGAGCTATACGTATTCAATCAGCTTTGACCCTTTCTGATCTCGAGTTTAAAAATACAGGAGATTATCGTATTGTCACTGAAGTTTGTGAAAGACTCCTGGAAGATGGTTATACAGATATCGTAATTTTAGAATATTTGTTGGATTCGTATTATTTACAGGGAGATTATGAAAATCTTATTATTGCATTAAACAGATACAAGTCTGAAAATACTTCAGCAAAAATAAATTTCTATATTTTTTTTACCATGTTTTATAAAAACAACAACTCTATATCAGAATATTATAGGAATTTGCTAATAGAAAACCCTGCATCAGAATTAATAGTTACTGCTTATAATTATATAAAAGATTCAGAAGTTGATATTTTAGAAACTACTTCTATTTTAGCAAATTTTAAATATCATACTTACAGGAAAGAGTATTTATCTGCTGGAAGCTCTATGTCAATTCTTTTAAAGATACAAAAAGGGATAATTTCAGACACTCTTGATAAGGGATATATTGTAGATAATGTCCTGCTTACTCCAATAATTCTTAATGAAATGTATACAATTGCCAGTGCTTCCGGGCGTAGAGGTGAGCTCCTTTCATCTATTGAAGAGCTTCTTAGTATGCCGGGTAAAGCAGGTTATCAATCAGGAGAAGTGTATTCCTATGAGTTTTTAGCAGGACTGTATGAAACAGCAGGTTATTTAAAAAGAAGATCCGGCAGCTATACTGCTGGGGCTGAGATGTTTATGACAGGTCTTTCTTTTGCAGATGGAATTCAATATGAGAAGATGCTTTGGTACTGGTTTAATAGCCTTGTTCAGATTTCCCCTGAAATGGCTGTCAGTCAGCTGGAGCTGCTTACTGAAATATGGACAGATCCTGATTATTTTGTGGATGTTCTGGATGAGATGGCCACAATATTTGTACAAAAAAGGCAATGGAATATTATTCATAAAATTTTGGGATTACTTGAGTTTTCAGGTCCTGAAGAATCAATATCAAAGTATGCATATATAACAGCTCGGGCCGGTGTAGAATCCTATATAAGTATAAGTAATTTAGAAATAACACGATTGATGACTTTGTCCTATAATAGTGGATTTGGGCTTGCTTCCGGCCTTTATTATCGAATTCTTGCCGGAAATTATCTTAAAATTTTTGATATAAGACAACTCCCATGGATGTTTAACATAACTGTAAGCCGTGATCCCCAGCCTCAATCTATGGGGAGGGAGGGAAGTTCAGAGCTTGTATGGGGTTGGCTTGAATTTGGTCATTTTTTGAAAGCTTACAATTTTCTAATGGATAATCCCTTTTCTGATTTCTCTTTAGTTAGAAAGACAGCACAGGAACTATCAGAAAATAATTATCATGCCAAATCGATAAGATTATTGAATCGTTACAGTTTAATAGATGGATTTGAATTAAATAATTCAGATCTTTTGCTTATTTATCCCGATGCCTTTAAGAGTATAATAATAGAAATAGCTGATAAAGAAGCTCTTGAGTGGTACGTTTTTACTGCTCTTGTAAGAGAAGAATCACATTTTCAGCAAACTATTGTATCCTCTGCAGGAGCAATTGGTTTAAGTCAATTAATGCCGGCTACAGCAGAAGATGTTGCAGGGAGATTACGAATTACTGATTATAATTTAAATGATGCACAAACGAACTTATTGTTTGGCGGATGGTACTTGGGAAATCTGAAAAAACGCACAGATGTTTTGAGTGATGCCCTCTTTGCCTATAATGGTGGTCTTACAAGGGTTAGACGCTGGAGGAGTGAGTATTCTGATTTACCAGATGATCTTTTTCTGGAAGCGATTCCCTATAAGGAGACTAGCCATTATGGGAGGAAACTCCTTGTTTCATCAGTAATTTATGGTTATCTTTACGATGGTATACAAGCTGATCAAATAATAAATTTATTTTATAGGAAATAGAACATGACTTTTATTCAATCAATTTTACTCGGTGCCCTTCAGGGGTTTACAGAATTTCTTCCAGTTTCAAGTTCAGGCCATCTTGCTGTTGTAGAGTCCTTTATGAAACTCCAGGAGGTCCCTGTTCTTTTTGATATTCTTCTTCATCTTGCTACCTTACTGGTAGTAATTATTGTTTTTAGAAACAGGCTGATAGGAATTGTTATTTCATTATTTAAAAGAAATAATATCAAAAATGAAGACAAGGCTAATAGGAAGCTATTTTTAATGATTCTGGTTTCAACTTTTTTTACCGGTATCATTGGATTAGGTCTGAATAATCTGGAAGTTGAAAAATATCTTTTTATTATATATTTTCTATTTATAATAACAGGATTTATACTAATTGGCAGTAAATTTTGGGGTGGTAGTATAGATTACAGCAGTCTGGGACTTAAGCAGGGTGTTATTACAGGAATTAGTCAGGGCTTAGGAGTTCTTCCTGGGATATCCCGATCGGGTATAACTATTTCAGCAGCTCTACTATCCGGAATGAGTAGAGAGAAAGCAGGGGAGTATTCTTTTCTTATATCCCTGCCTGCAATACTTGGTGCTTTTATTCTTGAATTTAAGGATGCAGAGGGTCTATTGGATATAGTTGATCCATTAATAATAGGTGCCGGTATGATTTCTGCTTTTATTGTAGGTTTACTGAGTCTTAAAATACTGCTAAAATTAATTAAAAATGGGAAATTGTATCTATTTAGTTTTTATCTTATTCCTTTAGGCATTATGGGGCTTTTATTTTTTAAATAATCATAGACCCATCATGTTTTAGTTTTTAGTAATGAACCCGATAAAATAAATATACCCGATAAAAAAAGGCAGATGTATGCAAAAAGGTCGATTATCTTATTCTTCAGCAGCAGTACTTGGATTATTGGGGGTATTCTTTCTTTTTTCTTTAAGTCTCAGTTTTTTTGGTATAGGAAATACACCAGGAGACTTTCTTAAAAACAGCTTTACTTATGCTTCTTTTTTTATACCTTTTTATATTTTTGTTGCAGCAGTATTATCTTTTAAGGAAAAATTCAATAGAAAATGGATACTCCTTCTAACTTTAACAATTTTCCCTTTTTTAACATCTGTTTTGTTTTTGAAAGTATACTTTGATATTGACAGTTCTTTTCTGGTTCTTTTTATGGTAAATTTTATAGGTAGAAAAGAGGGTGCATTTCTCCTTTTTCTTCTATTTTTAGTTGAGATCCTTATAATTTATGTTTTAAGTATGAAGATACCGACTAATAAAATAAAACCAGTACAAGTGGATGAGTCTGTATTAAACAGTGATTCTGATATAGAGAAAGATTCTTTGTCAGATAATTCAATTCTACGCCCTGGAATTTCTACAGAACTTCTTGGAACAAATATTCTATTAGATTCAGAAGATTCTAAAGATGTTATAATAAAAGAAATTTCTCAAAATCCATTCTCAAAAGATAGTTTTTCCGGTACTGGAGTTGATATAGATGTTGATCTTCCAGAATTACACTCTCTTGAAAAACTTAAATCCCTTGAAAATTATAATTCTTCAGATGTTATAGAAGAGAGTAAAGATCTTTCTATTGAATATGGAGATAATGATTTAGATTCTATGGAGAATTATGCTGAACTTGAGGAGGTCGATGAAGTTCATAATCCAATAGACACTGATATGCCTGATAATATTGATGAATATAGTGAAACTGAAATTGAAGATGAAGTATTTTCTGAAATTGGTACAGATCATCTTATCAATGCAGATATTTTGGATGACTCTTTAACTGAGAATGTTCAGGATTCCGCCGGTTCTGAAAAAAATGTAAAAACTTCAAAGGTTCAGAAGAAATTTACCTATGCAAATTATAATATTCCAACAGAAAATATACTTAAAGATTATGCTAATAGTCATTACTGGGTAATTGATGATGCTACAAGGCTTGCTGCAGAAGTTCTTAGAGAAACACTGGAAGAGTTTAAGATAAAAGCAGAAGTTACAGGAATTAAAAAGGGCCCGGTTATAACAATGTTTGAGATCCTGCCTGCTCCGGGAGTAAAATTATCCAAAATAGCGAATCTGGCAGATAATATTGCCATGAGACTGGCTGCATCAAGGGTAAGAATTGTTGCTCCTATTCCAGGAAAACATGCTGTTGGTATTGAAATCCCCAATAAGGTAAGAGCCATAGTTTCTTTTAAAGAGATGCTTAATGATGATAAGTTTCAGGATCCCAAAAATGAGATTCCTGTTGCAATCGGAAAAGATATTACAGGGAATACTCAGATAATTGATCTTGTTAAAACTCCTCACCTTCTTATAGCCGGAGCGACAGGTTCTGGTAAATCAGTTTGTGTAAATGCACTTATCTGCTCTATAATTTATAAACGAAATCCTGATCAGGTTAGACTGTTATTAATAGATCCTAAAATAGTAGAGCTAAAACTTTATAATGGAATACCCCACCTTCTTACACCTGTCATAACCGAACCTAAACGTGCTTTCCAGGCTCTTCAATACTGTATTTATTTAATGGAGCAGCGCTATGCACTGTTAGATGGTATGGGAGTAAGGGATATAAGATCTTATAATAAAAAAATTGTAAAAAACAGGATTGCTACAAAAAAACTTCCATATATAGTTGTTGTAGTTGATGAGTTTGCCGATTTAATTGCAACCTCAGGGAAGGAACTTGAATCGATTTTGGCACGTCTGGCAGCTATGGCCAGAGCAGTGGGGATTCATCTTGTTTTAGCAACTCAAAGGCCCTCTATTGATGTTATTACGGGTCTTATAAAGGCAAATATTCCCAGTAGAATTGCTTTCATGGTGTCAAATAAAATTGATTCAAGAATTATCCTGGATACAGCCGGGGCCGACAAACTTCTTGGTCAGGGTGATATGCTCTTTTCTTCTGCATGGGATCCCTCTTTAACACGAGTTCAGGGGGCCTTCCTTTCCGATTCTGAAGTGGAAGCTGTCACTGCCCATGTTAAAACTCTAGGTGAGCCGGATTATATTGATGAAGAAATATTTTTCGATGATGATGAAGATGATACACCGGATACAGGAAGCTACATTACCAATGATCCTTTAATGGATAAAGCTATAGAAACTGTTGTTACCGCAGGTAAAGCTTCAGCTTCGTATCTCCAACGCCGCCTGCAGATTGGTTATAACCGTGCTGCCCGAATAGTGGAGGAGATGGAAGCTCGTGGTATAGTGGGTCCACCTAATGGAAGCAAGCCCAGGGAGATTTTGCATGT
>JAOZPU010000125.1:0-7158 GCA_029932585.1 Spirochaetia bacterium
TTTACAGTGTAATTTCTTAAAATTTAATAAACGCTTTATCCACTCGTAAAAATTTTCCTGAACTTCTGGTTTATTTTAAAAAAATAAAAGATTATGACAGACAGGCACGTATTTATTCTGTACTTCTTTCCAATTACTTTTTTTACCAGGACAGCAACGATATTGTTAATACTACAGCTAAAGAAGCTGAAGCTTTTCTAATTGAGTCAGGAAAACTGCTCTCCGAAAACAGAAAGGAAATTCTGCAGGCACTTATACCAATGGGGCAGGATTGGAGAACTCCCGTAAATGATACATCCTTTGAAAAAGTTATGCTGGCGGAAGAGACTTCTGTAAGGTTTAATAATCATGAAGCCTTTTTATCATCTCGGCTTGTACTTGCCAGAAAATATATACAAAGGGGAGAATTTAAAGCAGCAAATAATCTTTTGGAAAAAACAAAAGAACTTTTTGACAGCAAACATCTAGATCACCCCTATAATGCTCTGGTAAGTTTTTATCTGGGTGACACATTCTTCTACCTTGGAGATATATACAAAGCTATTCAGAATGTGCAGGAGGCTCTTACTCGTGCAAGTGAGGATTTTTCATTTAGACCTTATCTTGAACAAAACCTAATTCTTTACCACCTCTACCTTGATAAATTTGAACCTTCAGATTCTTTACTTGGAAACTCTAAACAAAATGAAAAATATGAAAACCTTTATCTAAAATATTTCAGATCCTATCTTCTTCCTATGCTTAATGCATATAGACATGGGAACCGAAGAAGAACTGATTACTATTGCAAACGTTTGATGGCCGATGAGAACAAACAAATACTTTTAAGCGACTATCCGTACAGTTATATTCAGCTTATTGAAGTTAATATTTCTTTAGAACATTTTAAAGTTGCAGAAGAATTACTGGACAAAGTAGAAACAGATATAACAGGAGAATATGTCCACTATTCTTTAGCAACAATGCATGCATTAAAAGGACTATTACTACACCTTCAGGGCAGAAAATCAGAAGCAGTAAAACAATTTGATAAAATGGATAGTATTTTTTCAGAAAAAGGATATCGTAATCTTGATATTTGCAATCCCGAAATTCTTGATAAAATTGCAGAGATATCCAGATTTAAATATTTCTCAGATTTTCCAAGATTAAAATCAAGATTAGTTGTTAGTAAAATAAAAAGAAAAGAGTACACACTTGAAATAAAAACTTTAGGAACTTTTGGTTTATTTATCAATGGAAGAGAAATTGCTTCATCGAGTTTAATGAGTCAGAAAAGGGTTGTGGATCTTCTAAAGCTTTTAATTATATACCGTAAAAATGGTATATTAAAGGAGATGATCTATGAACCATTCTGGCCTAAATATTCAAGTAAAAGTGCAAGAGACAATCTAAACACAATAATATACAGACTTCGAAATATTCTTGGAAAAGAAAATGATATACTACTTACAGATTCAAATACCATTGGATTTAAAGAAGGATCGACAATAACAGATGTTGACCGTTTTCTTGAATTTCTCAATCTTGCTGACACAGCAGAAAAACAGAATGAACATGGAATAGCATCTGAAATGTATAACAAGGGACTGGAAATATATAAGGGAGATTTTCTGGAGAGTGATATCTATTCAGATTTTATAAGAGATGAACGGGAACATTTAAAACAAAAATATAGACTTTCTCTTTTTAAATTATCTAAACTTTACCTAAATACCGGAAATTATCTTCAGGCTCTGGAAACTCTAAAAATTCTTATAAATAAAGATCCATTATGTGAAGCAGGAACAAGACTGTTAATGATGACAAGTGCCTTAATAGGCAGTCGAAGTAATATTCCGCGAATACTCGATAATCTTAATAAACAGCTTATGGAAGCATACGATGTATCTGCAGATAAAAAAACTGTTCAACTCCAGGAAATGCTTCTTGCCGGGGATGACCCTAAACCGGAAATGTGGATTAACGAAACCATAATCTAGTAGGGGCGATTCATGAATCGCCCCTACCAGATTATTTGATATTTATTTAAATTATATTTTACCCAACGCATCCCCAAATATTTCCAACGCCTCATCTATCTGTTCTTCATTAACAATAAGGGGTGGTATCCACCTAACAACATTTCCATAGGTACCACAACCTAAGAGTAGTAATTTTTGTGCAGCAGCTTCCTTAATTACTGCTTTCGCTGTTTCAGGATCCGGTTCATTATCTTTAACAAACTCAGTAGCAATCATCAAACCAAGACCTCTTACGTCTCCAATACGACTATCCTGTTGTTTAAGTTTATTAAGCCCCTCTTTTAACTGTTTCCCTCTAAGGGCAGCATTTTCAACCAGTTTTTCCTCTTCCAAAACATCTATGGTGGCAACAGCTGCTGCACAGCAGACAGGATTACCTCCATATGTACCGCCATGGCTTCCCTGAATCCAATTTTTTTCTAAATCATGTTTATAAGCTATGCCTGAAAGAGGCATACCCGAAGCCATACCTTTTGCCATAGTCATAATATCAGGAACAACATCTTCATGCTGAATAGCAAAATATTTTCCTGTTCGACCAAATCCGGACTGAATCTCATCTGCAATCAGAATAATCCCATGCTCATTACATATTTCTCTCACAGTTTTTAAAAATCCCCTTGGAGGGACTACATACCCACCCTCACCTAACACAGGCTCTATAATTATACAAGCTGTCTCTTTTGGTGCCGTTTGAGTTAGTAAAAGACGTTCAAGCTCTTTAATTGCAAACCTGCTTGTTTCGTCATCATCCCAGCCATAATAAAATGAATATGGGTATGGAGATACAAAAATTCCGGATACCAAAGGCTGATACTGTGTTCTATAAACAGTTTTACTTGTTGTCATAGACATTGTAAGATGCGTTCGACCATGAAAACTTCCCTGAAAAACAATAACATTAGATCTACCAGTAGATTGCTTAGCTAATTTTACTGCAGCTTCTACGGCCTCGGCTCCACTGTTCGCAAAGAAAAACTTATCAAGCCCTTTGGGAACTATCTTCTTAAGTTTTTCAACTAATTTTAGTATAGGGTTATGAACTACAATATTCATTTGGCCAAAAATAAGTGATTCTGCCTGTTTGCCTATGGCTGATACTACTTTAGGGTGGCAGTGTCCGGTATTTGTGACGCCTATACCTGAAGTAAAATCAAGATATTCAACACCTTTTGTATCGTAAATATAAACACCTTTACCATGATCTGCTACAATATCAGTAGCATGGGTCCAGACATTTGAAAGGCCAGAATCTTTTATACTAAACATAACTATCCCCTCTAATTAAATTATTAGTAATAATAAGTGAAACAACTAACGGTGTGCTGACACGGGTATGATATAGTGATGATTTCCAACTTGAATATTACCAATTATTCTGATTTAATATCCCCCGAGGTATTAAAATGGAAAAATCAAAGAAATTATTAGATAAATTATTTACAAGAGGACAGCAATTCCTGGGAGTTGAATATCCAATTCTTGGTGGAGCTATGTCATGGATATCAGAAGCACAGCTTGTTTCAACAATCTCCAATGAAGGAGGATTCGGGGTTCTGGCAGGTGGAAACATGCCTATAGACATGTTTAAAGATGAAATAAAGAAAACAAAAGAACTTACAGATAAACCTTTTGGTGTTAATTTAATTGGCATTGCACCAAATTTTAGAAAACAACTGGAACATATTTTGGAAATAGAATTTCCCTATGTTATTTTTGCAGGAGGACTTCCACCAAGAGATGCTATAACAAAAGTGCGGCAGACAGGTAGTAAAATGCTTTGTTTTGCACCAACAGTGGGTATAGCAAAACAACTAATTAAACTTGGTGTAGATGCTCTTATAATTGAAGGACATGAAGCAGGAGGGCATATAGGTCCTGTTTCTACAAGTGTGCTTGCAGAACAGATTCTTCCACATACTTCCGAAGTACCTGTATTTGTGGCAGGCGGAATTGGAAGTGGTCTACTTATGATCCATTACCTTATGATGGGAGCTTCCGGAGTTCAGCTTGGCACAAGATTTGCTGTTGCCGAAGAATCCATTGCTCATGATAATTTCAAACAGGCATTTATTAAGGCTGCAAGTAAAGATGCAATCCCAACAGCACAGTTTGACCCGAGAGTACCAGTAATACCTGTAAGATCAATTACTAACGATGGTGTTCAGAAATTTACAACCCTGCAGCTTGGACTTTTAGCTCAGCTTGAACGAGGTGTTATCAGCCGGCAGGAAGCAAGTATACAACTGGAAGAGTTCTGGATAGGCGGACTAAGAAAAGCTGTAATTGATGGTGATATTAAAGGCGGATCTTTAATGGCGGGCCAAAGCGTAGGGATTGTAAAAGAGATTCAAAGTGTAAAAGATATTTTAAAAGATATGATCGATGTAGGTATTCGGGAAGCCGACAGGATTCTTGGACTTGTAGATATTTGTGATTAGCATAAACGTAGGGGTGATTCATGAATCACCCCTACTTTGCAATCCCAATCCTGTTACGACCGCTCTCTTTTGCTTCATACAAAGCGGCATCAGCACGTTTAATTAAATCTTCAGGAACAGAATCCAGACCGCTGTTATATCTTGCAATACCTATGGAAATTGTAGTTTTTACAATTTCATTCTTTCCTTTTTCAGTATATTTAAATTCCAAAGACTCAATGCGCTGACGAATTCTTTCAGCCACTAATTGTGCATCATCTACAGTCATCTTTTTTAAGACTATAACAAATTCTTCACCACCATACCGGGAAGCAAGATCTTCCAACCGTAAACTGTTAATTAGTATAGAAGCTACTTTTATTAGAACAATATCTCCAAAAGCATGTCCATAGGTATCATTAAGATTTTTAAAATGATCTATATCCATCATTAGAATACTTATAGGAGGAAGTTCTGGATTAAAATTTTGTTTCATTGTCTGATAAAGAACATGTTTCAACTTTAGCTTTGTCATCATATCTGTAGTTGAGACTTCAAAAAGAAAGGAATTATCAATAGCTATTGCAGCCATTCCCGCAACATTAATTAAAAAGTCTTTTTCATCTTCTTCAAAAGGTTCATTTATAATTCTTTCCCCCAGAACAATAACACCCTGTAAATCTGCTCTATTTATTAAGGGGATCATAAGAGTTGGTTCAAGAATTGTAAAAGCTTTTAAGTCTACAATATTTTCAACAGCACCTAGTAGCTCCGGCATAGTATAGCACTGGGGATTCTTTTTAAAAGTATCTATAAGTTCAGAATCCTCAGTGATTGAATATTTTATTTTACGGTCAGCATCAAACCCCTCGTAATTTCTATAAAGTGTAAATTCATGACTATTGATATCCGGTTTAATAAATAAACCGGCCTTTAAAACTCTTGCTCTCCCCATACATGTAAGAAGAATTGAATCAAGTACAGAGGAATAATGAAGATTGGAACTTAAGCTTTTACTAATCTCAATTAGAGATTCAAGGTCATTAATTCTGGCTTCAAATTTTTGGATATTATCACTACTATTTAAGGAATTCATCAACATCCTCTTCTATTCTCTTTAGTTTTGCAGATACTTCTTTTTTAGAAACTTCAAGATCCTTACCAGGTTCAGCTTTACAGGAAGCATAAAACTTTATCTTTGGCTCTGTCCCTGAAGGTCTTATAGTAACCATGGATCCATCCTGCAGTAAAAACTGAAGGACATTTGCAGAAGGAAGTTCTATATTTTTCTCTTTATTGCCGGAATCCAGATTATAGGTTTCTCCGGTTTTGTAGTCTTTCATAAATGATACAGCAATACCTCCAAATTTAGATGGAGGGTCACTACGCATTGAAGACATCATACCTTCCATTTGAGCTTTTCCTTTCTGCCCCTTAAGATATCTTGATATAAGGAGTTCTTCAAAATATCCAAACTCTTCCCATATCTCTTTTAATCTATCCAGAACACTTTTCCCCCTGGATCTGTGATAAAGAGTTAGTTCTACTGTTAAAAATGCAGCAGAAACAGCATCTTTATCCCTAACTTCATCGGTTACGAGAAATCCGTAACTTTCTTCACCACCAAAAATATATTTTTCACCAGTCTTCTCAAATTCTTTGATCTTTTCTGCAATATACTTAAATCCTGTAAGAACATCATAAGATTTCACCCCGTAACTCGTCGCAACAAGTCTTTGCAATTCTGTTGTAACAATAGTTTTAACAAAAGCACTATTTGGACCTAAAGAATTTTTCTCCTTTAGAGAAGAAAATATATAATCACCAAGAAGAACTCCAAGCTGATTACCGGATAAAAGAACATACTTATCACCATCGGGTACAGCTATACCCAATCGATCAGAATCAGGATCTGTGCCTAAAAGAATATCAGCCTTTTCTTTTTTTGCAAGTTTAAGACCTAACTCCATAGCTTCTACAATCTCAGGATTAGGAAAAGCCACTGTAGGGAAGTCTCCATCGGGCTCTCTTTGTTCCGGGACAGTTATCACATCTATCCCCATCTCTCCTAAAGTTCTTTCAACAAGAACTGTACCTGCACCATGAAGAGGTGTATATACAACCTTTAAGTTCTTTCCTTCACTAAGCATCAATTCAGGTCTGTAACTACAGGATTTTACAAGATCCACATAAGGTTGATCTATTAAACTATCTGCATCAATTAAAAGCCCTTTTGAAATTGCTTCATCTTTATCCATTGTCCCGACTTTGCCGGAAACAGCATTTACTTCATTAATAATTGAAATATCATGAGGAGGAACAATTTGTCCACCATCGGACCAGTATACTTTGTAACCATTATATTCTGCAGGGTTATGGGATGCAGTAACTACAATACCAGCAGTAGCTACCAGTTTACGAACAGAATATGAAACTACAGGAGTTGGTCGTAAAGAGGAAAACAGATACACTTTGATACCATGGGAACAAAGAACAAGAGCAGCTTCTTCTGCAAAGAGTTCTGAAAAGTTCCTTGAATCGTAAGCAATTACAACAGATCCATGTTTTGTAGTTTTAGTTATATAATTGGCAAGTCCAGTTGTAGATTTTTTAATAATATAAGGATTCATCCGGTTATAACCACCACCAAGAACTCCACGAAGGCCACCGGTTCCAAATTCAAGATCCATGTAGAATCTGTCATTTAGTTCTTC
>JAOZPU010000125.1:7258-8815 GCA_029932585.1 Spirochaetia bacterium
TCATCAGGTTTGTCAATCAAAATTCCCGCTCCAGCTTCTGTAAGCTCAACTATATCACGATATCCCCAGGTTACACCAACACCAAGAAGCCCGGAATTTACAGATGTTTTCATATCGACACCACTATCCCCAATAAAAATTGCCTCTGATTGTTCTATATTCATATCTTTTAGAATTTGATAAACAACAAATGGATCAGGTTTTTTAGGGACATCAGGAAGAATTCCCTGTATAGTAATAAAAGGCCAGGAAGAGAGAAGTTTACCAGCAATATATTTTACCAGTGGGTCCTCTTTATTTGAAAGAATTGCAATTTTAATACCCTTAGCTACCAGAGAATCCAGTAATTGAGGAATTCCTTCATAGGGTTTTGTACTAATAACAGGATTATTACTGTATTCTTCCATAACTCGTACATAACCTTTTTCAAGAATATCTTCCGGGCAATCATCAATACAGGCTCTTTTTAATGTTTCTTTTAAACCATGGCCGACAAACTCCATGTATGATTTTTCAGGATGAGTCGGCATATCAAGTTCAGATAGAACTTTATTGACTGCAAGAGCTATATCCCCAAGGGTATATAAAAGTGTTCCATCCAGGTCAAAAATGACAGCTTTATATTTCATCATTACAGGCTAGAAAAGTATGGCAATAAAGTCAATAAACTATTTCCACAATATTACAGATTATTTTTTCAAAGAACTTCTTTTCCAATAAAAAGACCATCAACAGGTGCAAAAATACCGGGATAAGTAAGGCTTTGAAACTGAAGTAAATTAATGTATTATAAAGATAGGTTGAAATTGAGTTATACATTATTTGAGCAGGCTGTTTAAACAGGAGTTTCACAATGACAAGTACCCAACTATGCGTCGAACTACTATACCAAATTGGACAAATTACGAATCATGTCATTGTTGCAGAGATCCAGGGCAATGCCCCATGATATTGGAGAATAAACTAAACATCACCAATCAGGTTGAGCTGGCAAAAATCGAGGAAAAAATTAGTAAGCAAAAAGCCAAACAACTTTTTGACTCAAGCGATATTACAAAGGTGGAAGTCGGTACATTTACCGGGCTTTCTTTTATCCATGCATATTTATTTGCAGATATTTATCCATTTACAGGTAAACTCCGGAAGGTGAATATTGCCAAAGGTGATTTCCGTTTCGCACCGCTAATGTATCTCCAGCAATCCATGAAGCATATCGACGCCATGCCCCAAGGTAATTTTGACGAAATTATCGAAAAATATGTGGAAATGAATATTGCCCACCCCTTTCGCGAGGGGAACGGCCGTGCTACGCGTATATGGCTTGATCTCATTCTCAAAACATAAATCAAAAAAGTAGTGGATTGGAATATGGTAGATAAGGATAATTATCTCTCGTCCATGCAGCGCAGTGTGATAAAAGATATTGAAATTAAAGCTCTGTTGAAACAAGCCTTAACAGATCATATCCACGACCGCACCCTGTTTATGAAAGGTATTGATGTAAGCTATTACTATGAAGGCTATAGCGAATTCAAAACCGAGGAGCTGTAGCCATAA
>JAOZPU010000016.1 GCA_029932585.1 Spirochaetia bacterium
TTTCTATCATCAATGTTCGTTTTAGTGTTTAATAATGATCACATTTAGTTATATTCACTAATTTTAATTCTCATTAATGTAAATAAACAAAATCTAATAATGATGAATTCTCAGCGAGGTCTGGTTTGAATAACCTTAATACCCAGGTCTTCAAAATCCTTTATGTACCCAATATCAGGAAACCAGTCAGTAATAAGTGTGGTAATTCTATTCACAGGAACTGTGACATAATCTGATACAAGCCCTATCTTCCGATGATCAGCAATAACAATGACATCACCTCTGGTTCTATCTATCATTATTTTCGTAGATTCTGCAGCGTGTTGCCTTGGGGTCGTCAATCCATAATGGCAGCTTATTCCATGTACTCCTAATATAGCCTTAGTGGCATTGACCTGGTTTAAAATATCGTTTGTAAATCCCCCGCTAAACGTATTTGATCCAGGAGTATATAGCCCTCCGGCAACAGTTAACTCTAATCCCTGGTTCTCATTAACCTGACTCATGCAACCAGCATTAGTTGTAACAACCTTAACATTTTTTTTATTAATATATCTGAAAATATGAAATGTAGTAGAACCGCCATTTATAAAAACAGTATCCCCGTCTTCAATTAAATTAGCAGCAACTTTTGCAATTAAATCTTTATTTTCCAGTTCAAGGTCCGACCTGCTATTATAATTAACCTCTTCATGGATTCGTCTAATTGAAATTGCTCCGCCGTGAGTTCTTTCCAATCTGCTTTTATTTTCAAGTATTGCCAGATCCCTACGAATTGTTATCTCTGCTACATTCAATAATTTACTTAATTCCGGAACACGAACATGCCCATCTCTCTGAACTAGCTCAATAATCCTTTTTTGTCTTGCCTCTTGAGACTGAAGCTGTTTGTTCTTATCAATTTCTTTCATATAATTTACACAGCATAACTTTTCTTGGATTTTTGAAGCCTGCGACGGGAAGCTCGTATTTCATCAGAATAGGAATCAAGGAGAGTATTTAATTTTTCCGAAAGCATTTTAAATCCGAATTCCCTCTTGCCAATCTCAAAATTTTTATCTGTCATTTGGATTCTTTTCTCCGAATCATTAAGAATCTGATGCATATCAATCAGAATCGATTCGGGGATTTTCAAAAGGCCTTCATCATCATAATTATCTCTAACTTCAAGATTATCAAAACCAGCACTCTTTATATCAGTTTTATAGACCAGGTAAGTTGAAACAACAACAGGAACACGACAGGAAACTGCCTCTAAAAAAGCATTCCCGAAACCTTCCCACTTAGGCATGTAAATAGCAAGATCCGCATTAACAAGAACATCTCTGCTTGTATATAGTCTCTCACCATTATTATTAAGTATTCTTACTGACGAAACCCTATCGGAAATTAGATGAAGATCAACATCCTCACTCTTAGCAAGATTTTTAATAACTTCTATATAGGAATCATCCAGTTCATCCCCCTGATAGAGAGAAATAATAAACTTAATTTTTTCTTTAATTTCAGGGTATTTCCGACCATACATACCAACAAGGCGAACAGAATCTTCAATCCTCTTTCTTGGAACAATTCGTGTAGGCTGCACAAAAAGGATATCAGTCTTATCAAATCCAAGATCCGACCTAAAATGGCTGTTATAGTTATCCAAAACAGCAGCTTTCCCGAAATTCTCACAGTTGGGAATTACTGTAGGTATAACACGCTTAATTGAACTTAATATATGAGCAGAATATGAGGATATTACAACATGCTCTGAGCCAATATCCGAAGGTGGCATGATTTTATTTAGGAGTCCTTCAATTCTGTTTTGACTAAACCTGCTCCTTTCCCACCAAAAATCATGATGGTGAAAAATTGTAGCAACCTTATACTCCGATAATAGATTATAGACTGCAATACCCCCAAGAAGAGTCATAGGCATAGCATTTGTATTTTGTGCAATAATAACATCAATATTATTATCCTGTATTATTTGAAAAATATCTTCACTCAGTTCTTTCCCATGAACCATCATCTCTTCTACTATTATATCTCTTGTACCCGAGGTAAGGTGAGTTGGATGTTTGGTAAGGTAGGGAAACATCATCTTTTCATAGTGGTGCTGCAAAGTAGAATCAAAACGGAGATATTCCAGGCTAAACTGCTTATCTGAAGAGATACTCTGCAGTGGATTTGTATAGAGCCCGGCTATTGTAAAAACTTCATGCCCCGCACCTGTAAGAACTTCAATCCATTTATCTACTTCAAGGGAAACACCGTCAACATCCCCTAATTTCCCACTAATAAAAGCTATTTTGAATGAAGTTTCCATCCTGCTACCCCTCAATAAAAGTTATCTATTATGAATTTCGGCTAAATAAAAACAACAAATAACAATTAAGTGAGGATTATATTCCACTTTTCACGATAAAACAAATTATTTCTGACTTTTTATTCACTTATTTTAGAAAAGCTGCTGTACTCTTCCAGTCTAAGAATAGGATCATCAGTGTATCCGGCATGTTTAATTCTTAGTGCTTCAATAAGCCTGGCCCAGTAGTTTACCTTTGCAGATAAGGAAGCAAGAGCAACTATTTCTTTCTCCGAAAACTGGTTCCGCAAATCATTCAAAAGTGTCTGTTTTAAAACTATGGGTGTTTCTGAGAGTGCCTCTGCATATTTCAAGGCAGTTTTTTCTTTTTTTGAAAAGCTTTTAATATTTTCAATTTCTACAAGCCCCTGAAGAAATTTTATCTCTTCTTCACTTATATTAAAATTTTCATAGTTCTGCGAATTAATATCCACTGCAAATGGACTGGGTATCATATAAGAGATCCTAATTCGTAGTAATTTTATCAATCTGCTATCAAGACAATCTGCTGCATCTTCCTCTACATAAAGCTCAAGGAGCCCGGAACTTATAGCAATTTTTGAAGACCATGCAAGTACCCGACCTGGAAGAACATCTTTTTTTGCTTTTTTATCTGCTATACGAAGTGCCGGCCGCAGCAATAATGGAATCTTTTCCGGTGGTTCAATAAGACTTTCCATGGTACTTTCATCATAATCACCACCTACAGGAACGACTGCTTTATTAGAACTGATACATCCTGAAAAAATTGCAATGTAGAATAGAAGAAAATATATAAATACTTTTTTCATTAGACTCCCCTTATCTTATAATGAGGTTCACAATAATGTCTTTCTCATATAGTATAATCCCCTATGAACCTAATATCAATTGAGAATCTATCCAAAACAGTTAACGACAACCCTCTTTTCCAGAATGTTACCATGGGAATTGATGAAGGGGAAAAAATAGGATTTATTGGACCAAATGGTGCAGGAAAATCTACTCTATTACATATTTTAGCAGATCTAATAGAAAAAGATGAAGGTAATATTTCAAAAAATAATAATTTAAGAATTAGCATGCTGGAACAAACACCTACAATACCTGCAGGAATAAGTATAAATGATTTTTTATATCAAGGAGAATCTCCTATTATAAAATTAGTTGCGAATTATCATGAATGCCTGAAAAATCATGATATGGAATTGTTGGAAAAATTAACAGAACAGATGGATAAAGAGAATGGTTGGGAAATAGAAAATAATTATATCTCTTTTTTAAGTGAACTAAAACTGAACAACCCTAATCAACTTATGGACAACCTATCCGGAGGAATGAAGAAAAAAGCAGCACTTGCAAGAACTCTTGCCTCAAAACCAAATCTTCTTATTCTGGATGAACCAACAAACCATCTTGATATTGAAATAATTGAATGGCTTGAAAAATATCTTGGAAATGCTAATTTCAGTTTTATTATGGTAACCCATGACAGGTATTTCCTTGATTCTGTCTGTACTGGTATTATGGAACTGGAGAAGGGCCGTATTTATAAATATCCTGGTAATTATTCAACATTTCTGGAACGCAGGGAAATAAGACTTTCAACAGCACAAAATGAACAGGTAAAAATAAAATCTATCCTGCGAAGAGAACTGGAATGGTTAAGCAGAGGGCCAAAAGCCAGGGCCAGTAAAGATAAAAAAAGAAAAATGAGAATAGAAGATCTAATGGATAAAAAAATTCAGAAAGAACAGGAAATTTCTGAATTTTCTTCTTCCAACAAGCGATTAGGTAAAAAAATTCTTGAATTAGAAAATATTGAAAAATCATATAATAATGAAACCGTTATATCACCATTTTCCTATAAGTTTAAAAAAGGTGAACGAATAGGTATAATTGGTCCAAATGGATCAGGAAAAACTACTTTTCTAAATATAATCTCCCAACAGATTAAACCGGATAAGGGAACCATTGATAAAGGCTTAAATACCAAATTTGGTTATTATGATCAGTTAAGTGATCATTTAAATGAGGCTGGTTCTAAAAATTTTACAATTTTAGAATATATAAAGGAAACAGCAGAGCAAATTACCCTTGAAGATGGGAAAATTGCATCAGCGGCAAAATTCCTTGAAATGTTCAATTTCCCATCCGGAACACATAGAACACTTATTTCAAAACTCTCGGGAGGGGAAAAAAGAAGGCTTTTTTTAATAAAAACACTAATTACAAACCCCAACTTCCTTATTCTGGATGAACCTACCAATGACCTGGACCTGGATACAATGAGACGTCTTGAAGATTATGTGTTGAACTTTTCAGGCACATTAATTGTGGTTTCCCATGACAGAGCTTTTTTAGACAGAACTACAGATTTTCTATTTGTATTCGACGGACAAGGGAAAATAAAAGGATTTACAGGTAATTACAGTGAATACCGTGAATTTATCAGCATGACAAAATTATCATCGAAAACCAAAAAAAAGGACAATGCAGACAATAATAAAGTTCTGGAACACAGAGATCAGACATACAGTACAAAAAGAAAACTCAGCTTCAGGGAAAATAGGGAATTTGAAACAATAGAGTCAGAAATAGCCGATCTCGAAGCTGAAAAAAACAAACTGGAAAGTTTGTTCAGTAAAACCAATAGAAGCCTGAAAGAATTAGAGACAAATAATCGACGATACAAGATAGTTTCTGATCTTATCGAAACAAAACTTGCAAGATGGGAAGAACTAGCTGAAATTGCTGACTAATTAATTTCTTATTATTTTCAAGACATAAAAAGTATACTCTTTATTAAAAATATGTGAAAACACTCTTGACTTCATCCAACATTATTTACTAAGTTGAGTGCGTACTCATATTTTGAGTATCAAATCATTTGTTTTAAAGGATTTTATGTGTACAACAAAAGACCTAAAAATGCATTGCAGCAATCAGTAAATGAGTTGCGCCGTGCAAGCATTATGCAGGGTGCAGAAAAGGTTTTTTGTGAAAAAGGGTATCATAAAGCAACAACCAAACTTGTTGCTAAAGCCGCTGGAGTAGGTGAAGGGACTATTTATAACTATTTTAAAAATAAACACGATTTGCTTTTAGCATTACTTGAAGAAATGTTAATGGAACCAATTAAAAAAATTATTATAGAAAATCCACCTCAAGATCCTACCCTTTACTTCAAACTTATAATCGAAAACCGCAGCTTCATGCTGCATAAATATGGAAGTTTAATTTCTTCCCTTTTAACTGAAATTAGTAGAGATCCAAAATTGATGCAGGAAATATATATTAAAATACTAAGACCAGTATCTGATTTATTGGAAGGGTATCTTGCAAAAGAAAAAAATAATAGCAGGTTTAAATCAATAAATCCATTAATAATTGCCAATGGAATTATTGGTGCAGTTTGGCTTAACAGTGCATTCAAGTTGACCACTTTGGATGAACGATACAAAGAAATATCTCCTGAAACCATAACAGAAGAACTAATTGACTGGTTTATTGAAGGATTAAGTCCGAAACAAATGGAAGAAACTAACTAAAGATAAAAATGAGAGGTTATTATGCAAAGTCTTGGAATAAATATTGGATCATCAAGTTTAAAAATTGTACTACTGGAAGATAACCAGGTTAAATGGAGCAAAGTAGTTCTTCATGAAGGTAATTTCTATGCTGCAACAGAAGAAATTCTTAATGCTCATAATCTTCCATCAGATCTAAAATCTCTTGTAACAGGAACAGAAGGTAGATTTCTTTTTAATATAAGCAATGTTATTGAACCCCTTTGTATAGAGTCTGCACTTAAACAGCTAAATAAAAATGTAGATGCAGTTGTTACAATGGGTGGTGAGGATCTAATTGTATATACAATTGACAACGAAAATAGAATAGTAAACAATTTTTCCGGCAGTAAATGTGCTTCAGGAACTGGTGAATTCTTTAAACAGCAACTTGGTAGAATGGATATGACCCTGGAAGACGTAGAGTTTGTTCCTGACTCCAGTACTGTACACCCTCTTTCTTCCAGATGCTCTGTTTTTATGAAAAGCGACTGTACACATAAACTAAATAAAAATGAAGCATCTAAAGAGGACATTGTTGTATCTTTAAGTGATGTAATGGCGACAAAGGTAATAGACTTTCTTAACAGAGCAAAAATTAATAGCGGAAAAGTTCTTCTAACAGGTGGAACCACTAAAAACAGACATATTGTTAGATTTATAAAAGAAAAAGCCCCTCAAATTGAATTTATAATTCCAGAAGAAGCCCCTTATTTTGAAGCTTATGGAGCAGCATTCCTGGCTGCAGAGTCTGGCAGTATACTGCCACCTGTAAGTGATCTGATGAAAGCAAACAAAATACGTTTTGAAAGTTATGATGACCTTAAAAAAGTAACAGATATGGTAACCTACTTTGATTCCCCCCAGGGGAAAGTTCAGGAAGGACATGAATACATACTGGGTATTGACGGGGGATCTACAACAACTAAAGTTTGTCTTATTGATATGAAAACAGATGAAATTGTGGCTACTCATTACGGAAGAACACATGGAGATCCTATACAATCTCTAAAAGACTGTCTTGTGGAAGTTAAAAAGAAAATTAAAGAAGATATTGGTGAAGGGGAAATAAATATTTCACTTGCTTCGACTACAGGATCATCAAGAGAAATTCTTGGAGTATTTGTTGAAAGCCCTGGTGTTTATAATGAAATAATTGCCCATGCAGTTGGAACAACTTTCTTTGACCCCGAAGTTGATACAATTTTTGAAATTGGCGGCCAGGATGCGAAGTATGTTTTGTTAAAAAATAAAGTCCCTATAGACTATGCAATGAATGAAGCATGTTCAGCAGGAACAGGCTCATTCCTTGAAGAATCTGCCCATGGGGATTTGAATATACAGCATGCATTTGAAATAGCAGAAATTGCCCTTTCTTCAGAAACTGCATTAAAGTTTGGAGAACACTGCTCTGCATTTATTAACTCTGATATTCGAAAAGCAATTCAGCAGGGAGCAAGTAGAGAGAGTATTACTGGTGGAATTGTAACTTCTATTGTTTCTAACTATCTAAACAGAGTTGTTGGGAACAGAACTCTGGGTAAAAAAATATTTCTCCAGGGAGGCGTCGCTAAAAATAAAGCAGTCCCTCTGGCATTTGCTATGATGTTAGATAAACAAATTCTTGTACCTCCGTCTCCGGAACTAATGGGAGCATTCGGTGTTGGTTTATTGGCAAAGGAAAAACTAAAGGATGGTTTACTTGAAAAATCCAGTTTCAATCTTGATGCTCTTATTGAACAGGAAATAGTATATGAAAAAGTTTTTACATGTAAATCATGTGAAAACTTTTGTCCAATTCAAATTTTAAACGTTAATAATAATAAATATATGTTTGGCGGAAGATGTAGTAAATATACTAATACAAAGAGTAAACCGGATCCTTCTGTTGAAGTTTTTGATTATGTTCAGAAAAGATCCGATCTATTATTTATTGAATGTGCTCCCAAAAAGGAAGATTTTCAGGCTAAATATGATTTTACTGTAGGTATTCCAAGAGCATTTTCTGTTCATACTATGTATCCCTTGTATACATGGTTCTTTCATAGTCTGGGAATAGAAACAGTTTTATCCGATAAAATAGCCCATGAAGGCGTTGCAAGAGTGGAAAGTTCTTATTGTTTTCCTGCAGAAATTGCCCACGGGGCGGTACAGGATATTTGGAACAAAGGTTGTGATTATATTTTTGTTCCTCACTTTAGAGATATGGAAAGTTATGAAGATGATGTCCATGCCAATTTCTGCCCTATTACCCAATCGTTGCCATATTATATTAAAAAAGCCTTTCCCGATATTCCGGAAGAAAGATTCCTTGCACTTATAGTTTCTTTTAAATTTGGCAAGGCCAAAGCTCTTGAATTCTTTACTGATATGGGCAATCAATTGGGTATTCCAGATGCAGATGTTGAATATGCATTTAATATTGCTTTTGATAAACAGAATGAATACTTCCGAAAAGCTGCAGAAATGGGAAAAACAGCATTAGCAGAAGCAAAAAAAGCTGAACGTCCAGTAATTGCTCTTTTGGGAAGACCCTATAATGCTTTTACAAAAGAAGCAAATATGGGTATCCCCCGAAAGTTTACAAGTAGAGGTTATTCTGTAATTCCATACGACATACTACCTTTCGAAGGAAATGAAATATTCGAAAATATGTACTGGTACTACGGTCAGCAGGATATGAAGGCAGCAACTCTGCTGAAGGATGAACCAAATATCTATGTAACATGGATTACAAACTTTTCATGTGCACCAGACTCTTTTATGCTCCATTATGTCAAATGGATTATGGGATTAAAACCTTTCTTAATTTTGGAATTTGACAGCCATTCTGCAGATGCAGGAATTGATACAAGAGTGGAAGCATTCCTGGATATTATACAAGGTTATAAATCTAAAAAAGATGAACTGGAAGAAAAAAGATACGACAATGGTCTTAAATTTATAAATAATGGTGATGATGAAATTCATATATACGATTCTATTAATGATAAAAAGATAAAGGTTAGAAACAATCCGAGAATAAAATTACTTCTTTCTAATATGGGAGATCTATCTGCACAGATGATGGCGGCTTCAATACAGGCTCTTGGATATAAAGCTGAAGCCCTTCCTATGGCAGACAGAGAAACATTACGTATTGCCAGAAGTCATACTTCTGGAAAAGAGTGTGTTCCTTCTCACCTTGTCCTGGGAAGTGCTCTTAAATATTTTTCATCAGAAAATTACAGAAAAGATGAAATTTATATGCTTTTTGTTCCAATAACTACAGGACCATGCAGAACAGGACAGTACTTTGTATTTTATGAAAATCTCTTTAGAGATCTTGGTCTTGAAAATGTAGTTGTTTTTACTTTAAGTGCAGATAATTCATATACAGAACTGGGACCTGGGTTTTCAAAGACTCTATGGAGAAGTGCTGTAATTGCAGATTATATGAAGGATATCCAAAATTCCCTAAGAGCATGCGCACTCGATCCGGTCACAGCTCTTAAAGAGTATAAAGTACTGTGGCAGGAGCTTCTTGGAGAAGCTGAAACAGGTTTTAAAAATGCCGGGCCTGTGTTAAAGAATATTGCTAAAGGAATAAGTAAAATACCTTTAAAACAAAAAATGGAAGAATCCCCTAAAATTCTTATTGTAGGAGAAATTTACGTAAGAAGGGATGATTTTGCAGTAGATGATCTTGTAGATCTCTTCAGCAAAAAGGGGATAATTGCAAAAGTATCGGGTATTGGTGAATGGATTCATTACCTTGACTTTGTTAGGAAATATGATCTTACAAAACGTCTAAAACTCCTGCCTTGGTGGAAACAACCTTTTTCAAAAGAGAAAAAACAACTAATTTTACTTAAAATAGAAAAAGTGTGGAAACATAATGTAGAAAAAATGGTTAAAAATTCTCTTAAAGAAGCAAACCTTATACCAGAAACACCTCATAATATGGATATTATTATGAACAATACATCAAAACATTTCGTTAATCATGAGTTGAATTCAGAAATTGCTGTTTCTACAGGGGTTGCTGCAACAGCTATGGAACATGGGTATTCCGGTATAGTCAATATTGCACCTTTTGCCTGTCTTATAGGTCGTGTTATAGAAGGACTATATACACCATGGGCAAGGGATAGAAGCTATCCAATTATTTCTGTTGAAATTGATGGGAATCAATTACCTCCTAACCTTATTAGTAAACTTAACATTTTTATGGTAAACGTTTTAAGGTTTCGGGATAATCCAAATATAACTGATTTAATAGAGGATCTGGATACAGAACCATTGGATACCAAGATAAAAAGTAAAGAGGAAATTAAATTGGTATAAATTATAATTTTTTTAAATATTGTAGGGTATTTTTAAATTAACGCTTTTATATACAACAAATGTTTCGAAATCTTTTATTCGGTCTACCCTGGATAGTTCATCATCAAGGAACTGGGGAAGGCCGAATCCCTGCTCATCACTTAATAACACATATAAAAAACAATCATATCTTCCATTGGTAATAGAAGCAGATACAACACCCTTTAATTTACTAAGTTCAACTGCTTTTTCTTTTAACTCAACAGTATCAAGTTTCAAAGCAACAATAATAATCTGATGCCCGGACAAAGCACTTGGATCAATTAATCCACTAATGTGAAGGACATTTTCTGAAATTAGTTTATTTACTCTTGATCTGACAGTATTTTCAGTTAAAGATAGTTCTTCTGCCATTACACTATAAGACTTACGTCCTTCCCGAAGTAGTTTTATGATGGATAAATTAGTATTATCAATCTTAATCAAAGGTTTATCTCCAAAAATACTGTTATCTGTAATGAGACTATCTCTTTCTAATCTATTTGTCAAATAATTTATAAAATACTTACGATCTCATAAATATGAAATAGAAAGAAGCATTTTATTGTAGAGAGATACCTAGTAATACCTCCTGGTAATATTCAATTTGAGGAATAAATTTATCACTTGAAATAAAAACTAAATCATCATCAAATTCAAGAGTTATATTTAACTTTGTAGTAATTGTACGAAACAATTGATCAAGGGAATTAGAGTATAACCATGAGGAATAACGTGTTTTCCCACGATCCAGATAAACAAGGGAAATTTGCTCTGATGGAATTATTAGTTCAACACCATTTGCAGATAAGATAATTCTTTTGGGTACTGTCCTATACAAATCAACACTGGAATATAAAGATAAATTGAGAATAGTACGCCCACTACCCTCTTCATTTTCAAGGGGATACGTTCTGTACAGCCAGTCTGCCTCCAGACTCAAATCTTCCTTAGAAGATTCCCACTCTCTGGAGGGGAAAAAATACTGAAGCGAATTCTCTCCCATAAAAAAGAGGTCGACTCCATCATTGACTGTAACACATGAGGAAAACAAAAAGGTACTAAAAAGTATTAGAATAATAGATATATATCGCATAGTAAAAAAAAGCCGTCCTAAGACGGCTTTTAAGTAATTTATTTACCTGTTACAGTACAAGTATATTTAGTTCCAAGACCAAATAAAACGCTTGCATATTCAAAATCTACAGTAGAAATATGTAAAATTTTACCATCCTGAGCTGCATCTTTAATACCGGCATCAACATTTCCAAGAATTCCAAGCCAAATAATACCACTTGACTGTCCAACAAGAACACCCATTTCATTAGATGTTGCAGATACAGGTGTATTTAAACTGGCACATGACATAAGTGCTCCCAAAACTACCATAATTACAATTACTTTCAAAACTGTTTTCATTATTTCCTCCATTTTTTTATACGGCATACTGCCATTTACTATAGTGTATACAATTATTTTTTAATTACAAGGAAATATAGTAAAAAAAAATTATTAACGATATAGGGTTTTTGTAGTAAACGAAAATAATTAATTGTAAAAATAAGTTAGTAACTACATAGACTCAAGATATTCATATGCAATTTCTGCAGACTCAGAACCTGGATATTCTTCTCTTACCTTTTGGAACAACTCTCTGGCAGCCATTATCTTCCCCAACTGAAAATTTGCCAATCCTTCCAAAAGCAGAAGAGATCCAGTAAGACCTGAAGCCGAAATACTTTGCGATTGTATCCAGGATATAGCTTTATCATGTTCAAAGTTTTCAATAAGTAGATTTGCCTTTAAAAGAACAGCCTGTTCATAGTATGGAGCATTATGATCGGGACATAAATCTCTGGCAAAACTCAAAGCCTTTGAAAAGTCTCCTGACAATGATTCTACATAGGCAAGATAAAAAATAGCTTCCTCTTCTTCAAAATCATCAAAGGAAACATCCATAGCATCAGTAAAACTAAAAATAGCTTCAATATAATCTTCCTGCTGTAAATATTCTTTACCCAACTCCATATACTCGGCGTATTCATCATTATCCCAGGCAAAACCGCTATCAGGAACTTCTGCTGCACGAACCCCCAAAACAGTGGAAGGACTGGATAGCAAACCTGAATGTTGATTTCCAAGGAGACGTCCAATTATTTTTAATAATAATGATGTTTTCATTTACATAGGGTACAAGAAAAATATAATCCTCAACTATAAAAAAAATACATCTTCTGTACATATAAATCAATTATAAGAATACAATTTTGTAAACGGCAATTTGGATTCCATGAAACAACCCTATATAAGCCAAACAGGAACCAGCCAGTTCTTCTCATCCAGTGGTATAAGGTCTTTAACCATACAAATAACAGCCCCTTTTTCAACATCAAATCCACTCTTTTCTAAAACGTAAAAATGCTTAACCGCATCTTTTTTGGGAGAAGCACTCTTTTTAATTTCTATAGGATAAAGCTTCTGGTTTTGCTCAATGATAATATCTATCTCTTTTTTATCCTTATCCCTGTAATAATTTATAGGAGCATTAATTCCATTATTCTGATAACTCTTTATAATTTCACTTACTACATAGGTTTCAAAAATAGCGCCCGACATATTGCCAACTTCAAGACTTTCCGGATTATTCCACCTTGTTAAATATGAACATAGTCCCGTATCTATGAAATAGATGTTCGGTGCTTTAATCATCCGTTTCAAACGATTGTTGTAGAATGGTTCAACCAAAACTACAATTCCAGTTGTTATGAGTATAGACAGCCATTGTTTCGCAGTTGGAGTAGAAATACCTATATCTTTAGCCATATCGGAAAGATTAAGCATTTGACTGGTTCTTGCCGCAGCGGCAGTCAGGAACTTTAAAAAGAGCATTTCATCAGCCACTTGCGTTAATTCTCTAATATCCCGTTGAATATAGGTGCTGACATAAGAACTATAGAAAATCTCCGGTTCTATCTCTCGATCATACAAACCTGGCATCTGTCCCATAAAAATTCTTGAAAATATTTCTTTCAAAGTCTTTGGTTTTCTTTGTTTTAGCTTTTTTATAAGTGATCCAGTATCAACTAAAAATGGCGATCCTTCATATCCATCCAATTCATTCGCCGAAAAACCCTGCATCTTCAGAATTCCTACCCTACCGGCCAAACTCTCACTGACATTTTTCATAAGATGAAACATCTGTGAGCCTGTCATCCATATATCACCCATTCTCCCATGCTCATCTACGTACAATTTAACATATTCCATTAAGTTCGGAGCATATTGTATCTCATCAATTATAACGGGTGGTTCATAACGTTCAAAAAATAAACCCGGATCATTTACGGCAAGGTCTCTTACAAGTGGATTATCAAGGCTTACGTAGGTGCGTTTGTGTTCAGAAATTTTTCTCAACATAGTCGTTTTGCCCACCTGTCTGGGACCAGTTACCAAAATAGCTGGAAATCTTTCAGACATATATTCCACAGTTTTTTCAATGCTTCTTTTTACATACATACAGCCACCTATAATCCGACTAATTTAAACCACTACTTTATTATAGTCGTTGAATTAAATTCTGTCAATTTTCTTATGTAACTTTTACGATACATAGTCTCAACTTCGTTCCCGGGTTAGAGACTTCATCTATTACCCGGGTATGCGTTCTAACTGCTCGACAAAGAATTATCCCGTAAATAAGTGTAAGATATGGGACCCCCCTCTCCATAGCCTTTCAACTCAACCTCCCAATAAACTTGACAGATATCTATAAATGACTAACAATAAAAAAAAAGGAGAGATTAGATGAAAAAGATCACTATTATAATTTTGGCAGCAACAATTTTACTAGCTTCCTGCCAAACATTCAAACAGGAGCCTCTGGCAATGGGAGAACAGGAAATAGCATTCTCCAACACAGTTGGTATTTTTAATAATGCAGGAAACAAAGCACCGGCAGTACTACTTTTACACGGTTTTGCCAGTAACAAAGATGAAGTTGCAGGCCTTTATGTAAGACTTTCAGAGGAACTTTTCAAAGCAGGAATAAGTACACTCCGAATTGATTTTCGTGGATGGGGAGACAGTTCATTTCCTATGGAGCTTTCCAGTATTGATAACATGATTCTGGATGCAGAAGAGGCTCTCCAGTGGCTTAAGTCACGAAAAGATGTAGGTGATGTTGCAATCCATGGTTTCAGCCTGGGAGCAGGTGTTGCCATCAATGTTGCTGCAAACAACAATAAAAATATAAAAGCCATGGGTCTTTGGTCCGCTGTAAGTACATTTGAGTCGGAACAGGAAGAAATGGAAAGTATAAGCATGGATGCTGTTAACAAAGCAATGACCGAAGGAAAAGCAGAATTTGACCTGGGTTGGCGAACTGTTAACCTTGGCAAAGATTTCTTTGTCAGTCTGTCAAAATATGATCTTCTAAAGGATTATGAAAATTATAAAGGCAATGTATTAATGATTGCCGGAGCAGAGGATGAACTTGTTGTGTCTCTGAAAATTCTTGGATCACTGGCAAGCGACAGAACAGAAACAGTTGCAATAGCAGACGCAGGCCATATATTTGCTGTGTTCTCGGACAATCCGAAACCTGCAAACCAGCTCATAGAAAAAACTGTTACCTGGTATAAAGAAAATCTAAAATAATTACTTCAAGACACTCCCTTTAAGAATTATACCTAAAGGGAGCTGTTAATTACCTTATTATGCTTACCTAAACTCCACCCTCACCTCCGAAGAATCTGCCTGAATAACAGCTGCATCCATAGACTTATAAGAATAAAGCAAAGTACCGCCAGTAATATTTTTTATTTTTTTACCATTAAATCTGGTTCTAAAAATTAAACCAGTCTCACTTGTATTAACAACTAGATTATTCTCTATAAAGCTGAATTCAACACCTGTATCATCAAACTTCTTCATAGCCAGATATCCATCATAGGCATTCAATGGTCTAAGCCAGGGATAATTGGTTCTGACAAAACTTATCATTGTTCCAAAATCATCTTTTAGTTTATCCCATATCTTATTGTCACTTCTAAATGGATCAAAAAGGTCATCCGGATGTATAAAATGGCTCCACAATCCAGGGCCAACTATACCTGATACGGTAGTAGACTTTATTTCAGAAGTGAAACGATACCCCGAAGTCATTCTGGGCATCATATATATTTCAGGAAAATCAGGATTTGGTCCAAAGTCAAGAGCCCTTTCCTCTCCTTCACCAGAACGAACCGTACTTATAGCCTTTATAGAAGGAAACACCTTGTGTAGTACTTCTATGCCGTCGGTTGAGATAATATTATGAGGTGCTACATAAGTTCGGGGAAGACTGTATTCTCCAAGAAGCCTTATCCATTCATTTTTTGCATGGGTAAAACCTACTTCCAGCTCTTCTTTTGAGGACCATACAAAAGCATTTATTTCAGATTTTTGAAGAGTAGGTGAAACATGATTGTAACCATGAAGTCCCAACTCTATACCATTATCAAGTTCTTCATACGCAAGCTTTGTAGGGACATTCCCTTTTGCAACAAAAAACTCACCAGTATCAAAAGGAGGTTTTGTTGTAGCATTATAATTAAAAATTATATAACTGGAATAAGGTTGGTTCCAATCATAAAGTAGTTTTTGTATATCAGGCCACCAGGTATTTGTGTAAAACTCGGTATCTGTAATTGTTATGGGGCTCCTTATAACATTGTACATAGGAAGGGGCCAATCATCGATATACATAATACTTAAAGCGGGTGTAGCAGCTACACCGACAGGTTGAATATAGATAAAGGATTCAAGAATATAACCCAAAAACTCCCCATAAACAAAACTGTCCCAGTTCCACACAAGAACATTTCCATTACCAACACTTGCTTTCCAAAGAAGAGGAACTCTCTTACTATAATCTGTAGCAAGAATCTCTGCATTATCTATTGGGATTCCCCAACCTGGATCCCATTCCACATGTCTATCTGCAATGGAAATATCCTCTCCGGTAAAAAAACCTTTGTTTACCCTATACCCCGTAGAAGTGCGGATATTCCTCCTGTTTTCCTTTATACCAAGATAAGGGGACAGCTTATCAAACCGCCCGTTTATAAGCGAAACAAGATTACCCCCACCTTCCAGATATTGTTTTAAAATTGCAGGATCCAGACCATTATCAGAAGATATAATTAGACCAACTGAGGTAAAAGAAGTAAGATCCAAAGGAACCATACCCCTAAAATCTCTGCTTGTAATAATACTGTATTTTATTTTTGCCCGCCTTAGAACGCTTTCTGTATAAGACAAAACTTCCAAGGTTTTATCATTATTAGATTCAGCAAGAATAGCAATATTTTGTTTTACAGGATCAGGAAACAAAGCCTGCTGCAAAAACTTCTTAACATTTAACAGCAAATTTACTTTCCCATTTTCAACCCGATAAATATAACGGCTTAATGCGAATCCCCCATTTCTGTTGGTAACAATAACAGGACTGGGAGCATAATCTTTGTCAGATCTATTAATTGCCAGCCAGGTATCCATTTCTCTGTCTGAAGAGAGAAAATGATAAAAAAATGCAGAATCCTCTACCTTTTGTTTACCCTGGAACTCAACCATCTCTGAATCTTTATAAGTAATTTCCAGTAAAGATCCATCCTGGGTCCAGTCACCATGATACATAATCCCCAATCTTGCCAGAGTTGAATTAAGCCGGAGAGGCTGCATATATTCACCAGTAATCTTATCCTGATATGCCCCAAGATTATCTAAAACAATTACTTTTTTACCATCTTCAATCATTTTATCAAGAAAGGACAGATAATCTCCCGGATTTCTCATAGAAGGCCCTCTAAACCAGGATATAATTGCCCTGGAATATTTTGTAACACTTTCCCCTGGTAAACCTCTGTCTATATCCCAATAAATAATCTTTAAACCCATATCTGTTAAAGGCCTTGATAAATAGAAAAATATCTCATTTTCTGCTTTGGTTTGTCCTTCTGAAGATTTATACAGTGCAAGAACAGATTTCTGATATACTGTATCTGCAGCAAAATTAAACCCTGTAAATAGAACCAATAGTAGAAATAATACTAATATTTTTTTCATAAAAACTTCCTTAATTTACAACGATAATAATTCCGGCAATGAAGAAGAACTACCTATGCTAAATGATAATGACCAGTAATCCATTGTATCTCTTATGGTTCCTTCCAGTTTAAAATATCCATCAAAATTTCCATTGGTATAATTAAAAGTATTGCCCAATATAAAATTGAATCCGGAATTTGTTTTTTCCGAAAAATAGTTTGCCCTTGCCCCAAGAGTATCTCCTATGGTTACTTTGTCAGAAAAATTGAATGCTGTAACCATTTCAAGACCCCCACCTGCAGAAATAGAATCCTCAGGAACCCAGTACGATCCATCCACAGGAGATCCATTAGAAGAATCCTCATAGATAACATTCCCTGATAAATTAAGACTAATATCAGGGCTTTTATTTATTTTTATTTCATTTAACAACTCAAATGATCCACCATATATTAAATTACCATCTTTAAAATATTTCCCATAACCTGATATAAGCGTAGATGTATCTTTTAAAATTGGTAGTTGTGTATAATTAAAATCTAACTGAACCAGTACTTCACCCTTATCATATGCTACAGCACTATTTTTATTCTTTAAAGATTCTTCTTCCCAATTATGATTATAAGCTGCAAATATTCCAACTGGGCCAGTCCATAAACTTGTAGAGATTCCAGCGTAAGGATACAAATTGTATTCACCCAAAAAGGCTCCCATACTGGATGAACCAGGTGAAGAATTAATTAAATCCTGATATGCATAAACCCCACCATTGGGAATTAAATCAAATAGAGTAAAATCAATAGGAAGTTTTATAGAGAGATTCTGAAGAAGATAGGTATTACTATTATCAAAATTACGGTTATTAATTACATTATAATTAAAACCCAAAGAAAATATTCCATTTATACTTGTATTATAGGAAGCACTACTTTCTAATTTTAGTTTTTGTTTATCGGCATAAGTTGTACCTGTAAAATCAAATGTATCCGCATGCTCTCTTGCTAACTGATTATAAAATAGTGTTACATTTCCAAATACAGGATCTTCATTATAAACTGATTCATACAAATCAAGAGCTTTTTCCCAGTTTCCATTCCAATGGTACACCTGCCCAAGTTTATACTTTGCACTTAAATTCCATGAATCAATAGCCAGAACCTGTTTGTACTGTTTAATGGCTTCAGGAAATAACTTTTCATTTTGATAAAAATCACCCAGCTCATTTCTAATTAGATACGTCTGTTCAGCAAGAGTGTAAAACCCCTGATACATTTTTTCTTCAAGCATTCTATGTATACTTATTATATTTTTATCTACATTAGAGTGAACTTCTTTAAGGCTGGATTTAATTTTAGAAAAATCAGCTGTTATAGATTTTATTGAGTCTGATGGATCATCACCTAAGAATCCAAATATTTCATCATCCTCAAAATTCAGGTACTCAAGAAAATCTACAATATCATATAAATAATCATTGTAAGATACTATTTCCTCTGAATAACTATCATATATATCTAATCTTTTTTCAGTATTCCCTTGCCACAAACTGTTCTGGAATATTGCAAATGGAGCATCTTCCAATACAGGATCACTTTCAATAAGTGTATTTAAATATAGAGAAGCACTCTCCATATTACCTTCAGACTGATAAATTCTTCCCAAAACATAAGAAGCCAAATTGAGACCATTTTCAGATCCCTTCTCCAGTTCTTCCAACATTTCTGAACGATCCCATTCCCAGTTACTTCCTTTAGTAAGTTTATTAAAGGATTCATTTGCCGCAGTTTCTTCGGAAATCAATCTTAAAAGATATTCTGTATCATCATTAAATTGATCAATAAGAAACTGATACTTTTCATTAAAACTTTCTTTTGCAGCAATATTTGATGCAAGGAGGTCTTCACTTATTTGTAAATCCTCCTCCAATTTAATAACGGCTTCAACATCTGGTTCGCTGCCTTTGGCCCTGGCTGATTCATTCTTTTTTTTCAAAGCTGCAAGACTGCTTACCAGTTTATTATAGTTTTGTAAATTGGAATTAAGTTCACGTACCGAATTTGACAAGTATGCAGGAATTTCATTTAAGAAATGCAACAAGGCATAATTTCTATCAATTATTTCATAATATTGAACCATGCCTTTTTCTGTTTCTCTTAAATTTCTGTAAGCATAATTTGTAAGAATATTTAAATACTCATTTATTGCCTTCTTTTTATCACCATTCCAAAAGTAAATTTCTGCCAGTGTTTTCCTAAGAATTAGATTATCAGGGTCATTATTAAGTTCTTCTTCATAATCATCGATAACCTTATCTTTCATTACCTGTTTATTATAAAAAATTTGAACTATCTTTTCGAATTCCGGGGAAGTTTCATATATTTCTGCTGTATTTTTCCGTAGTAAATCAATCTTCTTACGTTGATTATTCTGTATATAGGCATCTTCAAGAAGGAATCTGGTCTCAAGGTCTTCCGGATAAAGCATAATAATTTTTTTATAAATATCTATAGATTTATCAGGATATCCATTTACTTCAAATATTCCTGCCAACTCTTTATTTAATGTAAGATCAGTACCTGCAAGATTATTAACAAGTTCAAACTGTTTATCTGCTTCAAAGGATTTTCCTGACCACAAATATGTAATACCAAGGTTTGCCTGAAGGCTCAGATTTTCCGGGTAAAGCTCAACTCCCTCTTTAAAAAACTCTTCTGAGGTTTCATACTGGCCAATCCATGCAGCAACTTTACCCGCTTCTGTCCAAATATCTATTCTTTCGGGTACCAGTTTTAATAAATCAGTATATTGATAAAGACCATCGGAATAAGAACCTTTCCAAATATAATTTTTAGCAATCAATAGAAGAATATCAGGATCATCAGGTTCAAGAAGTAGTGCCTTCCTAAGATTTTTTAAGGAACTAAGATAATCACCTATTAATGAATAGATCATAGATATTTCAATATAATTTCTGGATTGATCAGGATTATCCCTTATTAATATTTCATAATCCTCTATAGATTTAAATGGAGCATCCATAGATCTGTCATCCATATCTTCAGGAAAAACTGTGGGTATCTCCCCCTCCAGGACCCGAACACCATCAACCTTTTTTACAAGAAAAAAATTATCAAGATAGAAGTAAAATTTACTGTCAAAACTTCGCCTTTGGGGTATTTCAAATGTAATTCTATGCTCGCCTTTAGAAAGAGTAAGATCAGAAACATAGTTCCAGTAATAAGCTGGTGCATATCCACCAACAACATCCATATCTTCCCGATACACATCATATTCATAGTAACTATCAAGCTTATAATGGAAAGGTGAAGAAAAAGATGTAAGAAGTTCATCTTTGTTTCCAGGAGGTGTACCACCATACCAGAATTCATAAACAGAATCTTCTTCAACATAAAAAACATAATCAGCGTAATAAACAGAATCTCCCTGCAGGCCTGTAGCCTGGTTTAACTGAAGAGTTTCATATCCCGAACAACTGTAATTTAAAATGGGTTCTCTGTTAAAATTAGTTGCAACAGCATCTTCACCTTCAATAAATATTATACTCGACCCAGTTTGAGGAAGAACAGGTTTTATTTTTACAACAGGAACAGACTCAGTATCTGTTTCAGTTTCCATTGAAACAGGATCCTCCTGAGTCTCTGTTTTATCATTGTCCTGAGCACCAATTACAAAAGTTATTAGTGTAAAAATTACAAATAGATTAATAATTTTTTTCATCGTTTAAAGTCCTTTTTTGATAACATCCCGTTCAAGAAGGCCAAATATTCTTCTATCCATAGTATGAATAGCTCTAAATAGATACAATCCCGATAAAATCGATGTAAAAATTCCTGAAATCATATACCCAGCACCATAAACTGGAGTAGATAGACTTGCAAAATATAATGTACCACCAAAATTGATAGAAAAAAAGCAAATTTGTGTAATAAATGCCTCTTTGTACCTTTCAAGATAAAAGAGAAATGTAAGCAAAGTTAAAAATAAAAGGTGGAAAAAAACACCTGAAAGAACAAGTCTGAGAGTAAGAAGAGAGGAAAGGCCTCCCAAAAGATTTAAATTTATACTTTCTGCAAGAATTATAAGACCAAATGTTATAACACCCTGAAAAAGGCTCTGTTCTCTTATACTAAGTAACATTGTTTTTAATAAAGACTGTTTTTCTTCCTGTATCTCTGTAAATGTTCTTGTACTTAGTTTCATAAGGAATCTACGGAGCCTGACATAAAAATTTGTTTCTGAAAAAACCATAAAATAAACAAGCCCAGGTATTAATGTAAGATTGGCAAAGTAGACTGTCATATCATATTGTTCAAATAAGACAAGGTATGTACCTTCTACTGGACTACCTGTATAAAACCATAACGCTATTTTATCAATCCAGATTCCAGCTGAATAAAAAATACCAGCTCCAAGTAAAAACCTGTACTTTTTAAAATAGGAAGCAAGAGGTTTTATCTCTCTGGCAATATTACCCGGTTTTATATAATATCTTATTAGGATTAACAACATTACAAGAATAGATACCTGACCAAGACTAAAACCAGCCATGGCTCCACCAAGCTTATAGTCTTTTCCTAAAATATAAACCGCTCCAAAAGATAACAACATCCCTAAAATATAAACTAAAAATATAGTCATATATTTTTTTAGCAGAGTAATAAAAATCATAACAAGCCATATTAGATTAACAGAGACAAACAATACTGCAGCAAAAATTTTATACATAAATAGATTTTCAACCTGATCTGTTTTGATAAAATAAACACCTATTACTGCAGTAATGGTAGATAGTATTCCAATTATTATCATTGCTAAAAGAAGTGTGGCAAATGCTCTGGAATCATCTTTTATATAGATAAGATCGGATGTATACCTGGTATATATATAATGCAGTCCCCCAAAAAGAAACAGAGAAAACGCATAGGAATATACAATTGCTGCTGTAAAAAGGGCTCCACCCTCTTCCAATGCAAATCCTGCAAAACGGGATAAAGCAAAAATTCCAACTATGGAGATTAACCAAGGGCCTGCAACAATTATAATACCAGCCAGAGCAACTTTAAAGGCTCCAGTCATACCACCCTGTTTTAGAACTCTCTGCAGCTCAAATCCAATACCTGCCATTATTTCTCCAT
This sequence comes from Spirochaetia bacterium, assembly GCA_029932585.1. Lineage (GTDB taxonomy): Bacteria > Spirochaetota > Spirochaetia > B11-G9 > B11-G9 > JAJRQE01. The sequence goes on from JAOZPU010000016.1 coordinate 22,488, forward strand.
AAGCTTGTGATATAGATTTTGATATGTCGCATACAAATCATTTTTATTATATAGAGTATTAACTTTTTCTTTATTACTTCTAATTATCCCTTCCATCTCTTTTGGATTATTTTTTATATATTTTACATTCCATGCAAGCTTCTCCGCATCTTTTGATGAAGCAAGAAATCGATCATCATAATCAAGCATCTCCGGAACATTTCCAACCTTTGTGGAAACAACAGGAACTCCTGCTGCATATGCCTCTAATATTACAAGGGGTTGAGCCTCCCGAACACTTGTAAGAAGCATTACGTCTAAAAATGAGTAGTAATCAAGAACATTCTGTCTCCCGGTAAACTCAAAAACTTCAGTAAGATTAAAACTTTTAACCATTCTCTTGCAATCTTCATAATAAGCTTCATCTTCATCCGTAGGACCAATGCAATAGAATTTTGCATCTTTAATATGATCATGTACAATACGGGACATGGTAATAAAAGTTTTAATATCCTTTATGGGAACAACCCTTCCAACCAGACCAATATGGAAACCTTCACGAGGAGCTCTTATAACAGAAGAATACCTCTCTACATCTATACCATTGGGTATAACTACAGAAGTTTCCTCCTTAGCTCCAAAATCTAATTGTATTCGTCGGTTATATTCAAAAAGAGAAGTTGAAATATCAGCCTGATGATATGCCATTCTGCTTAAGCCATTATATATTTTTATCCACATATCCCTCTGATAGCCTCTAAGGAACTGAGCCTTTCGCAGCTCCATCTCTCTCTCTTTATGATACAAGCCATGCTCTGTAAGCAGAAATGGTTTCCCATGCCTATGTTTAGCTGCAACAGCCAGAAGACCTGCATATCCCGTAGATACGGAATGATAGATATCTGCAACAGGAGGTTCGGCCCCTAACACTGTAAAAATCATATTATGAGCAGATCGCCATGACCAGAAATAATCTGAAAAAGAATACATAGGGTTATTTTGTACATTCGATTTTCCAATCATATCCCAGGCTATATCACTAAAAACAGCTTCATCATACAGGTATGATCCTTCTGGAAGTCTTTCGAGGATATCCCCAATTTCTGTATGTGATTTACTTCTAAAATCTGAATGCATTTTTTTTATTAATTTAAGAGTTTTAAGTTTACCCTTTATTTTATTTGTGCTTTTAGGTAAATTTGATAATACAATATCTTTATGTTCCACTACATTTTTTGGAATATCATATTTAAGAGTCTGCTCTCCTGCAGGAGAAATACTAAAAAGAACAAAATCTATATCAGGCATACCCAAAATCATATCCTGGACCCAGGAAGAAACCCCTCCTGTAATATAGGGATAAGAACCTTCAAGAACAAAACATACTCTCAATCGTCTATTTTTTATTTTACTGGCCATTTAGATACCTAACCAATAATCTATTATCATCTGTTGTTTATCTGTTAATATATCCGCCAGATTCTGTATTTGATAACAAGTGTTGCGTGATTCTGCATATTGCCCCATACGAAATAACAGCTCTGCCCTTTGAAATAGATATTCCACAGATAGTTCTGATTTTTCCTTTTCCAGAATATCCTCAGCATTTTTATAAAGCTTCAGCTCTATAAGTATTCTAATAAGAGTATTCAATTCCTCGGGTGACAGCTTTCGGTTTTTACGGATATCTGAAAAGTATTGATACGATTCTCTAAGAAAGAACTTTTTTATAGAATCACGTTCGTTATTTAACATTGCTAACTCAAAAAATAATCTTCCCAGTTTACTGGAAACTTTAGTAGATTCTATCTTTTCACTATTCAGTTTCAATTTTTCAATTTTACTATTATATCTGTTTTCTATTATATTTATACTTTCTGCAGCAAATAGTGCAATTTCCTGATCTTCAGAAAAAATAAGATCTTCAAAAATTTCAATAAGAACTATATTTGTTTCCAATCCAAGATTTTCTCTGGAAAGGAGCCTTTCAATCCCTTCAATATCATAGGGTTTTTCATCCAGAGGTTTTGTAGATCCTGATTTATAGGTAAATACTGAAATAGGAAGAAACCCAGCCTTATAAGCCTTTAAGGCAGCAATAGGTGTTTTTGGTTGAAATCTATCCTTTTTAGCTCTAAAATAATCGTAGTCATCCATATATTAAACCTTTTGCATATCAAGCAAATTCTCGGCAAGGTTAAGAAGATCATCGGAACTAATATCCTCAGATCCTACAGATGAGTATCCAAGGATTACATCCAACACAACTCTATTATCATTAATTGTCCATTTATAACTATTTATAACACCAAGACTCTCGAGACAAAAAAGGGAAGCCCCGTCATAATCAATATTAGGATAATATATTGCTATCTGATTTTTCTCTTTATAATGAAAGAAATCTATTGTATTTCCAGAAAGAGAATGCAATTTATCTAACATTAAAAGTAGAATTTTATATATTCTCTTTTCCCCATGCTCCTCTATTAATTCATCAAACTCAGTAAGCTCAAGGAGGATAACAGAAAAAATGCTCTGATTTTCTGAAGATTTCCTTATCTCATTTCCAATAAAAGTAAAAAACTGTGATACTGAGGGAAGATTCGTAACCGGATTTACTTCATTATATTCTATCAAGGCTTCATATTCAGAAGCTCTTTCTATAGCAGCTCCAGCCAGATCAATAAGAATTGCCAGCAACTTTTCAGTGTATAGATTATATTTAGTAAAGGGCATAGCCTCGATATTCAATACACCCCATATAGTATTTGACAGAGTTATTGGAAAGGTAAGAATATTTCTTTTATTATCCATTTGGGATAAATTTTCATATTCTAAAAGCATTCTTACAGAAAAAATACGATCATTTCTATAAACCCATCCATTAATTGTGGAATCTATACTCTCAATAGTATTTAAAACATCATCAGAATCCCAACCTACATTGGCTACCATAACAAGCTTTTTGCTTTCTTTCTCATATTTCCAAATAGAGGCTTTCTCAGCCCAGGAAAATTTTTGAACCGTACTAATTAAGGCACTAAGAGTTTTTGATAAATTCTGGGAGTGCATAGCCTTTACCTGGGTATAAAGGGCTGTAACAGAATCCTGCTGCCTAAGAACCCTCTCCTCAAGCTCTCTGTTTACTGCAGAAACAGTACTCAATTCTTTTTGCAGTCTATTTTTATCCAGAGATACTTTTTTCATATATAATCTCTGATTTTTAATTTGCAGGACAAATGAATTATGAATCATACCTAATAAATATATAATAATTAAAATAATAGATATTTGTATACTTGCCAGCTCCCATAAAAACCACCAGTAAGCTATTAGATTCAGATCTGTGTGTATAGGAATCATTATAAATATTATAGAAAATCCAAGATTCAAATATCCGAATAAACGTCCATAATATGCGGCTGTTAATAAAGCAGTAAAAAAATAAGGATTTATAGTGGCATCAAAAAATCCGTAATTACCAGGAAATAATAGATTAATTAAAAATAATGTAAATGAAAGGAAAAAGATCTCAACCATTTTCCTTAATAGATTCATTCTCTCTGTTATCATTTAATAAAGAGCCTCTCACATTCTTTAAAAAGAGGGTCACCCTCAAAAACATCCAGGTAATCATTTTTAAAATAATCCAGATCTTCCTGATTATGATTAGTCAACACTAAAACACTTTCAAGTAGTTTATCTCTGGATCCTTCACGTTGGCCATAACCAAGGTAATCAGATAAAATATCTGCAAGTGTTATAGTTAAAACCAGTTTTTTATGTCTGGAATTTATATTTAAAGTATTATGCTCTCTTGCAGCATCTACATAGACCTCCGGGAAATTCCACCGTGCCAGTAACGACCCACCTATTTCACGATGATCAATCTGAAATATTCTTCTTTCAGCTAACTCTATAGTTTCATTAATACTATTTTCAGATTCCAGGAGATTTTCATACATGGTAGGATCTGATTGAAAAAGTGGAACCTGACCAATATCGTGAAGCAATCCTGCGACAAAGGCTATTTCCTCATTGGCTCTGTCCTTTTTTCTTTGCATAATATGCTTTGCAATAAAGGCAGTTGCTATTGAATGCTCCCAAAATGTGTTCATATATTCACTGGATTTAATCTCTTTTGAAAACTGAGATGCAGTTATAAGAAGAACAAGGCTTTTTATATTTTTAAAGCCTAATAAACTTATTGCTACCTGGAGATTCGCAACTTCACTCTGCCTTGCATAAAGAGCAGAATTAGCAACTTTTAATATTCTTGCAGTAAGCATTGGATCAATCATTATTATTTCTTCAAGTTCTTTAAATGAGATATTAAAATTATCATCTGCTATTGCCATAATTTTAGACGCGACATCAGGTATAATAGGTAGATTTTTTATATACTGTTCAAATTTATCCATTCTTCTTATAAACTCCCGGAGAAAA
>JAOZPU010000017.1 GCA_029932585.1 Spirochaetia bacterium
TATAAATAATCTTCATCCGGATGTGTAAACTCTTCCAGCACTTTTATATCTTTTATCTGTCCCCGGATTCTGCAGTACTCATCACTTTCCGGCCCACAAAGTAAAACGGGTTCCCCTGTAGATGGTATAAGAATACAAACCGGTTCAAAGTGCACAGGTATATCAGCCAGCCACCTTGCATGAGCAGCTCCAAAAGTTGCTCTGTCATCTGCATAAGCAAGAACGATATCCAGATCCATTTTTTCCATTAATTCCTGAACTTTTTTCCATCTTATGGGATATTCTTCTGATGGTATAACCAGATTTATATCTGTCATTTTTACTACTCCCTAAAAATATTTAACTGTCAGCAAACGGATTGACGCAAAGGACCTTACCATATTTCTGCCCAGATGAGAGATCTTCGGAATAGAGAATGCTGCAATCAGATCGTTCAGCTGCAGACAGGATCAAACTATCCCAATAGCTTAATTGATACAATTCCTTTATACTTAATGCTCTTATAACCAGATCAAAATCAATATCGACAACCTGTAAATATGACAAAAGCATAATCTCATGTTTTGCTGCAGCAGAAGAATAGTTCTGTTTTGAATTTTTTGTAACTGTTACAAAAAATTCACTCAAAACCTGAGCAGAGATAACGGCACTATTCTCTCTCATTCCATTAAAAATTAGTTTTTGAGCTTTTATTTGTTTTTTTGGATATTTATTATCATGAGCGTATACAAGAATATTTGTATCAATAAAATATCTATCGCTCATGAAGTTCATCCCTTGTCCAGGTAATTTTACCTATTTCCATATTCGCTGAATTCATTATTTTAGAAAGCTGAGATATAATCTCTTCCGTACGCAGATCTTCCCGCTTTGCAACTCCAGTTAAATAATCCCTTACGAGCCCGGTTAATGTTGTATTCTTTTCAATTGCAATTTTTTTTACCTTTTTAATAACTGTATCATCAATTGTCATAGTAATATTAGACATGATCTTACCTCCAGCATATTCACATAATAAGTGTATCACATATTATGTGAATATCATACCTAACATTACTCCATATAAAAAACTTCTTCCAAAGGAACAGTAACCGGAGAATTATCCTCATTTGTCTCCATAATATCCGCCATAAAGGCCCACCACTTTTGAACTATTTCCAGAGTACCAAGATCCTGGGAAGAACTCTCCCCCTCCTGATTCTGGACACCAAAAAGAATATTTGTCTCCTCATCCAAAAAAATTGAATAATCAGAAACTCCCTGCTCTTTAAGCAGGGTCTTAAGTTCCGGCCACAGTTCATTATGCCGCTTTCTATACTCTTCCTTAAAGCCGGGTTTAAGCTTCATTTTAAAGGCAACTTTCATAGTGTAACACCCTTAATGTATTCAATCATTGCTTCAACCATCTCCGGTTTAACGTCTGCCTGAATAATATGAGCCGGAGCCATTAAATATCCGCCATTTTTCGCCATAACTTCTGCTCTTTCATCTATCTCTTTTTTAAGAGCACCCAAATCTCCAGAAGGGAGAAGATCCTGCTGATCTATACCGCCAAAAAAGTTAATTTTACCACCATACTTAGCCATTAGTTCCTTAGGATCAGATCCTGGAACGTTGGGCTGAACAGGATTATAAACCTCTATTCCCATTTCAATAAAATCATCGATTAATGGAGCAACAGCACCATCAGAATGCATTATTAATATTACTTCAGGACTAATTTTTTTCAGTTCATTTATCATTCTCTGATATCTGGGTTTAAAATCTTTTCTCCACATATCCGGGCTTATTAACATAGAAGTCTGAGAACCAAGATCCTCACCAAACCATATTGCATCTACACCTAACTCAACTAACTGTTTTGCAAGCCCTAAAGTCCACTCTTCAACCTTATCATTAAGAGCTGCTATCCATGGTTCTTCCATAGCCATTCCAATCATATATTCCTGCATACCTGTAAGGTGCCAGGCAAGTTCAAAAATTGAAAGTTCACAGTCTCCTATTACAAAGTAGTCCTTACCAAATTTCTCAATATCTCTCTTTGCTTTAATAAATCTACCAGGAGCATAAGCATCGGGGAAATTATAATTCTTTATGTCATCTTCAGATTCAGCCTTATCCAGAGGACATTTTATAACATTAACATACAGTTCTGTAGGCTGCATCTCCATACCAAACTCATTAAGGGTTATATCATCTCTTACAGTTACAATTTCAAAATCTGATGAAACTGTTCCACCTACAACTATACAGTCACTTCCCATTGCCGTTCGAATTTCATTTCCGGAAATTCTGTAGGTTAAGTCTTCATAATAACTTAAAGCATAGTCCGGCTTAATTCCTAATTTATCTCCAAAAGTATCTGTAAGTTGTCTGCAAAGATCAAACTGTAATGGAGGTCTGTCCGGCTTCCCTTCAATTTTACCAAATGCTTTTAATACTCTCTCTTTTGAATTCATTCATCTATTCCTTTGTTAAGATTTTTTTCAGTTGTTTCTAAATTCTGCTGTCGTTTAAGTTTATTTCTGGCTTTTGTTGAGTCCATAAAACCTGGAATAAGAACAGCAATAATTAAAAGCGCACCTGTAGTTATAATCATTACTTTTGCTGAAATATTTAACAGCCCCATACCAAATTTCAAATACCCAAGTAAAAAGATAGCAAGGACAACACCAAAAATATTACCCTTTCCTCCGGTTATGGAAACTCCGCCTAATACAACAAGGGTAATTACCTCAAGCTCAAAACCTGTCGCAATATTCGGTCTTGTAGAACCTATTCTTGAAGTAAGCAGTACTGCAGCTATACCTGCAAATAGTCCATTCAAAACAAAGTTAGTTAATCTGACTTTGTTTACTGATATACCAGAAAAGTTAGCAGCAGAAGAGCTGTTCCCAATAGCATAGAGCTTCCTTCCATAGGTTGTTTTATGGAGAACAAACCCCATTATCACTGCCAGTACCAGAAAAAGAACCAGTTCAAAAGGAACCATACTGTCTCCAATATATCCCTGCCCAAAATATCCGAACTTCTCCGGGTATTCAGTATAAGCCTGATCTTCCAGAATTGCCTGGGAGATACCACGAAAAAGAGTCATGGAAGCCAAAGTAACAGCTATTGCAGGCATATTAAGACCTGTAACCAGAAGACCATTAAATAAACCTGCAATCACACCAACACACAAACCAATTAAAACTAAAACGCCTGTACCAGCTCCCTGGGAAGAAGCATAACCCATAGCAAAAGAACTTAATGCCATAATTCCAGCAACAGAAATATCTATATCTCCACTTAAAATTATAAATATCATTGGAAGTGCAAGAATAGCTTTTTCAGAAAATGTAAATGTTGTATTTAAAAGATTAAACGTATTAAGAAAATGTGGAGTCAAATTCGAAAAAACAACTATTTCCAATAATAAAAGAACTACAAGTATAAATTCCCACTTTGTCACAAAGGAAACAATTCTGCTATTCAAGCCGCTTTCATCAACCAGACGTGACTTATCAACAATAGACTTACTGCCTTCACTTTTCTTTCTGTCCATTATCATTATTGTAGTCTCCTGTTGAGTAATTTTTTCTCGTTTCGTTTTTCAGAAAGTGTATTAATTATCATTGCTCCGAGTATCACAACACCCTGAAGACCAAGCTGATAGAAAGGGGATAAATGAACAACCGGAAGTGCATTGGTAAGAATACCAAGAAATAAAGCACCAAGAATTACACCAACAACAGTACCTGACCCTCCGGCAATGCTGACTCCACCAAGAACACATGCAGCAACAGTAAAAAGTTCAAAACCTATAGCAGTTTCATTAACCGCTGCAGCATACCTGGCAGTCCACATTACTCCTGCCAGTCCACTTAACAACCCAACAAGAGAATAAACAATAATATTTATTTTATTCTCCTTAACACCAACAAAAAGAGCCGCAACCTTATTTCCACCTATTGCATAGATCTCTCTTCCTGTTCTTACATATTTCATAAAATAGTACATAACAAGAGAAACAATAACACCAGCCCATATTAAATTAGATAATCCTAAAAAAGATCCGTGGGGTATGTTCATATAACTTTCGGTCATTTCATGAGCAGTTACCCACTGACCTTTACTCATTACAAAAGTAAAACCCCTAAATATACTCATAGTCCCAAGGGTAGTAATTATAGGAGGAACCTTCCCAAAAGCAATTAGTACCCCATTGATTAAACCAAGAAATGTTCCAATTCCCATACCTGCAAATAGAATTAATATAACAGGCAAATCAGGAAAGTACTGATTTAACATAGATGCAGCCATTCCCGAAAAACCAATTATAGAAGCAAGAGAAAGATCTATTCCTCCTGTTAGAATTACCATAAACTGCCCAATTGAAACCATAATAAGAATAGAGGTATCATTGATAATACGCAGGATATTTTCAGGCGAAACAAAAGATGGAGCCTGTGTAACTATTAGCATAAGCATAACTGCTATAAGAAGCAGCAGGGTAAACTCTCTCTTTTTTATCAGTTCTCTCATACTATCTCCTCAATACTATCATGACCGGTAGCAGCACGGATTATCTTTTCTGAATCTGCTTCATCCCTACTAAAGGTAGCAGTTATAACCCCTTCGTGCATAACACATATCCTATCTGACATTCCTAAAACCTCAGGCAGTTCTGATGATACCAGAATTACAGCCAAACCTTTCACTGCCATTTCAGAAACAAAGCTATGAACAGCAGCCTTAGTTGCGACATCGATACCTTTAGTTGGTTCATCCATAATAAGTATTAAAGGATCAGTTGCCAGCCATTTTGCAATTACTACCTTTTGCTGGTTTCCCCCGGATAATGTATTTGCATTTACATCCCAGCTTGCTGCTTTAATCTCCATTAGAGATCCATATTCCCGGGTAAGATCATCCTCAATTTTTTTATTCAGAACACCAAAAGGGAATAAAGAATCAACCTGGGGAAGAGATATATTATGCGTAAGACTCATATCCTGTATTACTCCCTGATCCTGCCGATCTTCGGGAATCAGCGCAATTCCCTGTTTCATAGCAGCAGCAGGTGAATGGATTACAACTTCCTGTCCGTTAATTAAAATAGTACCGGACTCTTTTTTGTCAATTCCAAAAAGAACTCTCATTACCTCGGTGCGACCAGCTCCGACAAGACCAAAAAAACCCAGAATCTCCCCTTTCTTAAGAGAGAATGATATATCTTTAAATATGCCGATTTTACTTAGGTTTCTGACCTCCAGTATTGTATCTGTTATCTCTGCTTTCTTTTTTGGAAACATCTTGTCAAGGGATCTTCCAACCATCATTTTAACAATATCATCAATACTCGAATCACTAATTCGACCACTGTCTATGTATCTGCCATCACGAAATACGGTAAAGGCATCACAGACAGAAAAAATCTCGTCAAATTTGTGGGATATAAAAAGAATTGCCTTTCCGGCATCCTTCAACTGATTGATTATCTTATAAAGATCTTCTACCTCTTTTAAGGTAAGAGCAGAAGTCGGCTCATCCATTATTACTACATCCGCATCAATGGAAAGTGCTTTAGTAATCTCAACCATATGACGTTGAGCAGTGCTTAAGTTCTTTATAAGCGAATCAGGATTGATATCCAGTTCCATCTTATCCAAAAGGTCTTTGGTTCTTTTTTTCATGGACCGCCAGTCTACATGTCCTGATTTTCCACTATGATGACCCATGAAGATATTTTCTGTTACAGTAAGCTCAGGAAACATGGAAGCTTCCTGATGTATAGCAGCAATTCCTGCTCGCTGGGCATCCAGAGCATTTGGAAAAGTAACTTCATTTCCCTTATATAATATCCTTCCATTTGTAGGCTGGTACACTCCAGTCATTATTTTTACAAGAGTAGACTTTCCTGCACCATTCTCACCAATAAGAGCATGAACCTCTCCGGGATATATATTCAAATGGATCTGATCCAGAGCTCTAATTCCTGGAAAGTACTTTGTAATATTTTCAAGCTGTAATATGGGCTTTGCCAATTACTCTCTCCTTTACTCAGTATATTAAAACGGATCTGCTGTCTAAGCAGATCCGTCATTATAATATCTATAATCCTGTTCTAGAACATTGCAGCAAACTTGGCAATATTATCTTTATTAAAGACAAATGGAGTTCCCATTACAGCATTACCATCTTTACCAATTTCAATAGTACCCATTCTACCACAATCAATCTTGTCACCTTCGTTACCAGCAACTTTACCTGTAATAAGTGCTTCAAGAATCATAGTAGATGTGTAACCAAGATCAATGGGATTCCAAAGAGCCATCTGAACACATGTACCATTTTCAATGTAGTGCTGCATTTCAGAAGGAAGACCAAGACCTGTTAACTGTACTTTCCCCTGCATACCTTCATCTTCTATAGCTTTTGCAGCAGCAAGAATACCAATAGTTGTAGGAGAAATTATACCTGTCAAACCAGGATATTTCTGCATAAGAGCAACTGCTTCTCTATAGCTCTTATCAGATGCATCATCACCATATACAACTTCTACAAGTTCCATATCTTTATATTTTGAATCTTTAAATTCTTCATACATCCAGTCTATCCATGCATTCTGATTTGTTGCCTGGCTGGTTGCAGATACAACACCTATCTGTCCCTTGTAATCTGTTAATTCTGCAATTAGCTGAACCTGTTGACGTCCAATTAATTCTTCGACAGAAGGAACAAGATCTACAATTCTTCCACCTACAGCAATTCCTGAATCAAAAGACATAACTTTTATTCCAGCTTTCATGGCTTTTTTAGTTACAGGAATAAGAGCATCTCTGTCATTTGCAGAAATAGCTATTCCATCAACCTGCTGAGCAATAAGAGTTTCAATTATTTCAATCTGACCCTCTGCAGTTGAAGCACTTGGCCCCATGTAGATAGATTCAACATTTCCAAGCTCTTTTGCAGCTTCAACACCACCATCTGCTACTGCTTCAAAAAACCCATTTCCAAGACTCTTAACCAAAAGCACTATCTTAAGAGGTGAATCCTCAGCGGCATCTTTCTGACCTGCAGCAAAAGTAAAAGTTGCTGAGATCATAAAAACAAGTAAAATTACTAAAATCTTTTTCATTTCTATTCTCCTTTATTAATATTTAATAAATTGTAGCACCTTTTAGGATATACCTGTTAGGATTATAATCTACAAAGAAAGGTCAGTTTCTACACTTTCCTATATATTCAGAGGGCGAGATATCATAAGACTCTCTAAATAATCTTGCAAAGTGCCGACTACTGGAATATCCTAATAGTTCAGTTGCCTTTTTTACATTTATTCCAGGCTGTTTAAGAAGCTCTAAAGATTCTTTCATACGAATTTCTGTTATATACTTTATAAATGTTTTATGTGTATATTTTTTAAAAAGTGTACTTAAATAGTTAGGTGTAACTCCCAGTTCATCTGCAATTTGTGCTACCCCAATCTGCTCGGAAAATCTTTCCCGAACTACCCTTTCCGCAGTGCGGACAAGGTGAATAGTTTCACTACTTCCCTCAATAGTTTCATCAATTATAAGCTTACCTGATTTTCGAGCCGTATTTTTTTCTATTTTTTTAAGCACTTCCTGAAGCTCACTTTTAGAAGCAGGTTTTAAAAGATACTCAGTTACACCAAGATTTATAGCTTTCTTCGCAAAATCAAAATTTGAATAACCTGTTAAAATTATCCATTCAGTTTGTAAATTCTTGAATATAATTTTTTCTATGACTTCCAGGCCGGATAAACCTGGCATTTTTATATCTACAAAAGCAGCTTCATAAATATTTTTGTTTAACTTTTCCAAAAATTCAGTCCCATTAATAACCTCAGTTAATTCCAGATCAGGGTTAATCTCTAAAAGGAGTTCTTTAAGTTCGAAACGAACATATTCTTCATCATCTGCAATTATAATCTTCATATTTCTATTTTAACAACGGTTCCTTTACCAGGCTTACTACTAAAAGTTAACGCTGATTCCGGAAAAGTAAGTTTCAGTCGCTCTTCCACATTCATTATTCCAACATTTGATTGTTCCTTTAATTTGGAAGAGTCAAAACCTACTCCATTATCCTCAATACTAATTATTACTCCTGTTTCTCCTCTAAACCTTCTTCCCATACATTTTAAACTTACAATACCATTTTTCTCCATAGGTTCTATTCCATGAATTACAGAATTTTCCAGTAAAGGCTGAAGGAGAAGTCTGGGTATCTGAAAACTACCAGCTTCCTCATCGAACTCTATACTATAGGAAAACCTGGCTCCAAATCTAATTTTCTGCAATGAACAGTACTGCTCTATAAATCTGCATTCCTGCTCTATAGATGTCCACCTGTTCTGGGATTGTATATAACGAAGCATATCCTTCAATGCTGTAACAGTGGCAATAATACCGGCCCTGTCGTCTTTTCTGTTTAAACCAAGAATTACTGTTAAAATATTGTAGAGAAAATGAGGCTGAACCTGAGACTGAAGAGCCTGATACTGTGCTTCTCTTCTTTCAATAAGTTCTTTGTACTTAAAATAATTATCAAGGGTTAAAGATACATATTCTGTAAATGTACTAAATCTTGTAATTCCAAGATCAGAAAACTCATTGTTAGATCTAGTTTTGATAGAAACAAGGAGACCATAATTTTTTCCATCTACAACTAATGGAGCAGCCAGGAGGGATTTAAATAAGCTTTCAGATATCTCATTATTATCAGCATTTAGAGTAAAAAGTGAATTAGGCCGATACACTCTGTCTGAAACAATTGACATAAGTTTAATCTTATCCTCTTCTGTAAGAGCTTCACCACTAACAGCTACTAACTGAAATTTTCCGGTAATCTCATATTTTAATACTACAGAAATATCAGCACTGGTGTCCTGAACAACAGCAGCAGCGACAAGATTATAAAGATCTATCAAGTCTGATTTATCTGATATAAAAGAACCTATATCCCTTGTAAGATTAAGTATATTATTAACATTTTCTTTTAGATCATTAAGAAGTTCATTGAAAGTGACAGTAAAAGCTCCAAACTCATCGTTGGAATTGATACTTAATTTTTTAGAAAAATCTCCATGCGATACGTTTCTAAAAGCTCCCTTCATTAAAGTAAGTTTAGTTGTTAAATCCCGGGATAGGTAAAGTGTAAATATAATTGAAAATGATAAAATCAAACCTGTCATAACAATAAAAAACAGATAAATTCGTGTTCTAATCCTTTCTGCCTCATCATTAAGTGATTTAATAAAATAGTTCATAAAGCTCTCAAAGCTATTTTTAAAATAGTAGGAAGCTTCCTGTATTTCAGTAAAAAAAGGTATAAGTGCTTCATCTTTCTGCATTGCACTATACAAATTTTCCTCTGAGTGGTACTGCTCACGTATAACAATAAGGATATCCTCAATTCTATCCATCATACTCATTGCCCGGGTATTCATTCGAATTGCAGTAAAATACTGGTCCCGTATTATCTCTTTGTTACCTTCAAGAAAACTATCCTGTGTCATAAAATTATTAAATATCGTATTATAATCAATAAGAGCTTCCTGGAGCTGCTTAATTGTAACTGCAGATCTGGGGGAATAAGTTAAGGAACGTATGTGCCCATACATCTCAGGTACAAAAAGATCAAAAATAATATCTTTCATTAAGCTTTGAACTTCCCTGGACTTTAACTGAAGATCTACACCCATGGTAACTGACTGTTGAATTTGTTCTGTACGCCGCCAGCCATACAAAGATAGAAGTGATATGAAAATAATTCCCGAAATATAAATTACAATAAGAATAACAAGTTTATGCTTAATTTTCATGCTTTTATGATATTAGGATATAGTAATGCTGGCAAGTAAAAATAGATCGTTAGTATAGACAACGCACAATCCTTTATAAATATTCCAGATACCTTTAACAAAAGAATTAAGAGTTCTGCTTAATTTGATAATAAATCACCCCAGGTTTAATTTCAGCCCCTTGAAATAATCTCTATAGAACCCTCTGTCTCTTGTTATCAGACGGTCTCCCTGTACCATAGCGAAAGACCCAATAATAAAGTCCGGTATAATTCGTTCTCTGGATTTTTGATGTTTTCTGTACTGAAGCCATAAAAGACCGGCCTTATACAGAGTGTCAGTATTAGCATTGAGAATACTTATTCCAATTTTTTCGAGGGATTCATCTAAAACACCCTTCTCTTTAAACTGTGGTGCTAACTCACAGTAAACAATATCACAAATAATTATTGAACCTTGACTGTAAACCTCTTCAAGAAGTTTTAGAGACGATTCTCCATGCAAAGGATCAGGCAGAAAGATATCCAGAAGAATATTCGTATCAATAACTGAAATCACAGATCTATCTACCCCTCATTTCCTCAACAATCTGATCAGATTCTTTTAGTTTTCCCAGTATTCCATACACTTCTGAAAAAGGTGTCTGATTCAATTTCTTTTTAACAAGAAGAAGCCCATCCTCTTTAACTACCATTTCAAGTTCTGTTCCTGGTCTTATTCCATAGAGATCCCTATATTTTTTAGGAATTGTAATTTGTCCCCGTTCCATTATTTTCATATTAAATCTCCATGAATACATACCTATAAATACATATTACAACGATTTATTCGAATAGTCAAATTTAGAAGAGCCCTGTGTGTGATAGAACCAAGGCTGGAAAGATTATACTTTTTAAACCTAACCCTCTATCTCGGCAATACACTCAATCTCAACCATTGCATCCAGAGGATTTTGTTTAACTGCAATAGCCGATCTTGCTGGGGTATGACCATTAAACATCTCTAAATAAACTCCGTTCATCCCTTTAAAATCATCCATAGATTTAAGAAAAACCGTTGTTTTAACTATATCTTTTAATCCCAGGCCCATTCCATTTAAAACAATTGTAATATTTTCAAGTACTCTTTTTGTCTGTTCCTCTATTGTTGTACCTACAATCTTCATTGTTTCAGGATCTATTGGTGTCTGCCCGGAACAGAAAATAAGATTTCCTGTTTTAACAGCATGGCAATATGGACCTATTGCTGCGGGTGCTCCATCTATAAACATTTTTTCCATTAATAACTCCTTTAGGATTGCATTGTTTCTTCAATAATATCAAGAAGATCCTTCTCTTTTATTGGTTTTGATACAAAATGATCCATACCTGATTCTATACATCTTCTAACATCTTCAGGAAAAGCATTTGCAGTTAGAGCAATAATTTTAATATATTTACCGGATTGTTTTTCCTGCTCTCTAATTCTTTGTGTAGCTTCAATACCGTCAACTTCAGGCATTCCCATATCCATGAGAATAAGATCAAACTCATTTTCTTTCAGTTTAGCCAGAACATCTCTACCATTAACTGCTTCTTCTACAAGGAACCCCTGTTTAGTAAGAAACTTCTTAATATACATTCTGTTTATGGCTTCATCTTCTGCTATAATTATTCTTAGTTCTGTAACAGTCTCACTTTTTTTTGAAGAAACCTTTTCAGCTATTACCTTAGCTCCCTCCGGAGCAGGTATTACAGGTAGAAAAATTTTAAAAGTTGTGCCAACACCCAACTTGCTATCCAAATTTATTTTTCCATTTAATAGTTCAACTAATTGTTTTACAATTGAAAGGCCAAGACCAACACCCTCATGAGTTTTTGTATAAGTATTTTCTATCTGTACAAAACTCTCGAAAATTGTATTAATTTTATCCTCAGGGATGCCTACACCTGTATCAATTATGGATATTTCCAATTCTTCGGATAATTCAATATTAACTCTAATAGTACCTTTTTCTGAATATTTAATTGCATTGGTAATTAGATTAATTAGTATTTGCCCAACTCTTACCCTGTCTCCATAATAATTAAGGACTTCTGGTTGAATTGAACAAAGAAGCTTTATATTCTTTCTTTTTGCAGCAGGTTCTAAAACTGATATAGTATTTTTTACAAGATTACTTAAATTAAACAAACCAGGCTGTATTGTTAGATTACCAGTTTCAATCTGAGAAAAATCTAAAAGATCTGAAATAATCCTAAAAAGATGATCACCGGATTCTATAATCATATTAAGAAATTCTTTCTGATCCTCATCCAGATCAGTATCCAGAATAAGGCCTGTCATTCCCAGTATTCCATTTAAGGGTGTCCGTAATTCGTGACTGACATTGGCTAAAAAATCATTTTTCATTCTATTTGCTGTTTCTGCAATCGATTTAGATTCAATAGCTTCTTTTTTCGATATTTCAAGTTCCTTGATTTTAACAAAAAGATTGTTATTAGCAGTATTCAAGTTTCTTTGAATTGCTCCCATTATTAGCCAAAAAAGTAAAAACCCTAAAGATGATATTAATAAACTGCTAATAATAAGTAATGTTATTGTTGTTTCCAGAGATTTGATTTCTTCTGTAATGTCTCTAATAACAACAATTTCTCCTATTGATTTCATGGATAAAAGTTTTGCATCAAATAACCCTGCTTTATATGATTTACCATCAAAAGTAAAATCGAAAGTTTCTCTAAAATACTTAGCTTGATCATAATGGTCATAGTTTAAAATATCATCTAAATCAGAACAAAAATATTTTTTAACACTATTACTCAAAATAACATGGTTCGTAAATTGGTCCCAACTCCCATAAGAACCTGTCATTCTCAGTCCTTCTTCCCATTTCTCTCTATTAAGAAACTCTTTATGAATGCTAACAAATATTTCTACATCAAGAATACTATTAAATTTATCAGTAATGACCCCCATCTCCTTTCCTAATTCTACATATCCCACCAATTTTCCATCAATTATCCAGGGAGAAACTATTCTAAGGGTAAATGTTCCGTAAGGACCAAGTTCAATACCAGAACTAACTTTTTTAGTTCGAACTGCTTCTGCCATAGAAGATCTATCAATATAATCACCAAATCTTGCAGGATTATGAACTCTTAAAAAGTTGGTTCTATCAAGATTATGAAAATAAAAATGGGTAGTATCAAAATTTTTCAGAAGAGTGTTATTTATTTCTTTAGATTTTTCATAGAGATTTTCTCTATCCCCTTCCAACCAGGCTGACTTTAGGTTTGGATTTGAAATAATTAATTTTGTTAAGCCTTTTAATATTTCAGATTCTTTATTGATCTCCTTTAATAGCACTGTCATAGCCTGGTCTTTACGGTTTTGAAAATCAATTTCAATATAATTTTTGGCATGTGTAGAAAAAAGTATAATACCAATACCTAAAATTAATAGTACGACAATTACAAAAGGTATTATTATTCTGTTTCTTATACTTAAAGGACTCATTAACTTTCTCATTATATTTAAGTATATGAATATATAATACAATTGCAAACATTTAACTGTAAAAATATAATTTTTTTTTGGTATAAACCTTTAAATGGATTAAGAAACTCTGTATGCTACATATATGCCTAAAGAAGCCATATCACGATTGGATGACAATACTATCAGAGAAAAAGTCTTACCCTACTGCCGGTTAAAACCAGGAGAGATATGGGAAGATCCTTTAAAAAAACACAGAATTGGTGTATTAGATGCAACTTCCAGAAAAGACTGCAAAAAAATAAATAATTGTAAAAATGTTGATTTATTTATACAGGACCCCCCCTATAATATTGCTGTAGGAAATAAAAACACAAATCAACTATCCAGAATAAATATAGAAAACTACTTAGAATTTTCTAAAAACTGGATAGAAAATTCCCTGGATATGATGTCAGATAACAGCCACTTCTATATATGGCTCGGTGCAGATCAAAAAAGAGGGTTTCAACCTCTTCCGGAATTTATGATTCTTATGAGACAATATGAAGAACTTAAATCCCGCAGTTTTATAAGTTTACGGAACCAAAGAGGTTACGGCACCCAGAAAAACTGGATGGCAGTTCGCCAGGAACTTCTTTATTACACTAAGGGTGATCCCGCTTTTAAAGTTACCTATACAGATATCCCTAAAGTGCTAAAAGGTTACTATAAAACAATAAATGGAGTAAAAACAGATAATCTGGAAAGGGGAAAATCGGATACCATACGCCCTGGTAACATATGGCTGGATATACAACAGGTATTCTATAGAATGGAAGAAAATATCCCTGGAGCATATGCTCAAAAACCCCTAAAGTCTATTGAGAGAATTATTAAAACCAGTTCTAAAGAAGGTGATATTGTAGCTGACTTTTTTGCCCACTCCGGGACAACTTTAATGGCTTCAGAGAGACTTAACAGAAGGTGCATAACATTTGACATGGATCCGGTATTTGCAGAACTTACTATTAGAAGACTGGAAAGATACAGAGAGACTGGTAAAACAGGCTGGCAGTGGGAAAATCCTTTTCCTGAAATTTCCAGCAACGACCCCTTGCTTTCTTGATTTTGGCCATATACAATGACTACATACTGCATTCAAAAAACGCATGCAAGGAGATAATCATGAAAACCTTAACTATACGTGGACTGGACACAGAATTGGATCTAAAAATAAAAGAGAGAGCTACCCAAAGTGGAGAGAGCATTAATAAAATTGTATTAAAATTGTTAAAAGCTTCATTAGGTATAGATAAAAATAAAGCATTTCCCATATATCATGATCTGGACGAATTAGCCGGAACCTGGACAGAAAAAGATAAACTGGAGTTTACTTCTAATATTGAGGAACTTAGTAAAATTGATAAGGACCTATGGAAATGAGAAAAGTACTTATTGATACAAATGTATATTCTGCATTCAAACGCAATAACAAAGACATTGTTTCTGCATTTCGTCATATAGATTTTATAGGTATTAATATTGTAGTATTAGCTGAATTATATGCAGGATTTAAAGGAAGTAAAAAAGAAATATTAAACCGTGAAGAATTAGAAGATTTTATTAATTCTCCCAGGGTGCATTTCATAAATAACGATATGGATACTGCAGATTTTTATGCACAAATTTTTAATTCATTAAAAAAGAAAGGATCTCCAATTCCAACCAATGATATCTGGATTGCTGCATCTGCTCTTCAAAATGGTCTTGCATTATTTACTTTGGATAAACATTTTCAGTTTGTCGATGGATTAATACTGAAATAGAAAAAGGCACAGAGTATATTATCTACTGTTAAGAAACTCAGTATCCAGTTTTTCAAAATAGACCAAACTATCATTAAGTCCACCATCTCTATTTCTATTTAACCAAAACTTTTTAAATTCCGGAATAAAACCATGTACAGATAAAGAAAACTCTTTTCTTCTGGATAAAGGAATCTCATTTATAAACCTACCAGAGGTACTGAATATTTCGGAAGCAAGGTCTACACCGAACCTTAGGAATTTAGAAGTAAACAACAGTTCATCTTTTAACAGATCATCATCAGATCCAGTTATAACTAAATCATTTAGAAGACTATCAACCTGATCAAGAATTAAAGAAGCAGGAGAAAAATCCATATTAGGAATTTTTTTGTATTCTTCCTGATATCCAGCATAGGATGAACCAAGCATAACTGCTGAAAAAATACTCATATTATGCATATTGTTGGAATAATTTTTATACAAATCTGCCATTTTTAAAAGTGCTTCCGCTGCCTTTTCTGTTTTATCTTTAAAGTAGTGAATACTAAGATTTTTCTTAAAATTAATTTCTATTCCCTGGGAGCCACTCCAGGCAGCCGAAGCACCGGCCATATACCCGGGTATAGGAACAGGAAACTGCTGAAAGTGGCCATTATCTCCCCATTCAGTAATCATAAAGCCTGTAGCTCCATTTTTAAGGCCCTGTATAGCAGCAGATTTAATATTTCCTAATGCATTACTCCATCTGCCTGCAATAGAATTCCAGGCAGATGTACCTGTACAAACATAAAATTCAATTCCTGCATCTGCAAAAGCTTTCGTTTCAGTTTCAAAGGGATGATCTATTTCATAGCCCCAATTCATGGCAATTAGATTTTTTGGTATATCTTCTATAAGTTCAGGATGATTTAAAATAATATCACCCCAAAATTGCATTTTTTTGCCACGGCTGCTAACTTCTTTTTCCAGCTTTTTTATAAAATTCAGATAAACTCTTCCAACTCCAATTTCTTCACATTTTTCTTTACTTTTTCCCTGACCGAGATCAAATGTTTCATCTCCACCAACATTTAGGGTGTTACTGTAAAAACATGGAAGTAGTTCATCGTACAGTTCGGAAAGAAATGGCATAACTTTATCTGATTCAGGATACAAAGTGGAAGAAACATCGGAATGACCACCCCAGGGGTCATCAAACCCATCAGGAGCTTCGGCCATTGATTTATATTCATCATACTTCAGCCATCGTTCCATATGTCCAAATGAGTTTTGATTTGGTACAAGTTCAATTGCTCGGCCCCTGCAGTATTTATCAAGCTCTTTAATTTCTTCAGGAGTAAAAGGAGAGGCATCCTTCCAAACTTTTTCATGATTTTTATATGCAAAAGTATGTTCAGTATAAAGCTGCAGCTGATTAAGTTTTAATTCTGACCATAAATCAACAAGGCTATAGATACTTTCCATTGTTGGAACCTTATTCCGGCTTACATCCAGCATTACAGCTCTGTTTTGAAATACAGGGTTATCCTCTATAGAAATATTCATTAAATAACCATCTTCATCAACCTGTCTGCTTAATTGCTGAAGGGTTTTCATACCATAATATTTACCGGAATTAGTTGAAGAACTAAGTTCTATTATATTTTCTTTTATAAGTAGCTTATAAGCTTCTTGTGGAATATTTGTATCATTTGTATAATTAATAAACTCCGGTATTTTTTTATCCAAAGAGTATAATTCAATTAATTTGATATTATCTTTCGATAAATAATACTTACCAGCAATATTTTTAATTGATACCGGAGGCGGTACCAGACAGTAATTATTCAATTATTCCTAACCCTTTATAGCGCCGCCGACAACACCCATTGTTAATCGTTTGTTAAAAAGAAAATATACCAGCATTGCAGGGGCTGTTGCAATAACCAATGCCGCCAACTGCCATCCTAGCTGAGTACTTGTTAAACTTGAAAAAGAGAATACCCCAACAGGTAACGATTTAGTAAATTCTGAACTTGCAAGAACAAGGACAAGTAGAAACTCATTCCATATTCCAAGGGCACTCATTATACTAATAGTAATAATTACAGGTGTTGACATTGGTAGAATAATACTTAAAAAAGTTTTAAACACAGAAGCACCGTCAATATAGGCAGATTCGACAAGACTATTCGGAAGTCCCTTCATAAACTGAGTAGCAAGCATTACAGCTAAAGGAAATCCAAATGCTGTGTACACCAAAATTATCCCCAAATGAGTATCTGTAAGATGAACAGAAGAGAGCATTAAAAACAATGGAATAATTACAGAATTTATACTAATAAGATACCCAAGGCCAATAAGAGCCATAATAACTTTTGATATTTTTTTAAACTGCATCTTACTTAGTGCAAAACTCATCATCAATCCTAAAATTACTATAGCAAAAGTAGATACTGATGAATAAATAATACTGTTAATAAATTTTAGTCCTAATCCTCCCCGTACAAAAGCAGAAGTATAATTAAACCACATTGTTGACCAGCTTATTTTCAGCCTCATTTTTGAAGGAAGCTCTGAAATAACTAAAGTTTCTCCAACTTTCAAATTTGCAATTCTAACAGGAAGATCTTCTTTTACTAAAAAATAGACCATAAGCCTTCTTGTAGGAGCAATACTTGTAGATTCAATTATTAATCGTTCCCTTTTATCTACATCTGGATCATAGTCCGGAATTACATTTAACTGAGGAGGAATTACTATATATTCATCATTATAATTATCAAATAAATCATGAGGGAAAGCATAAATATTTCTGGTAAGCTCTTCATTTGATTTTAATGAAGAATAAGTCATCCAGAAAAGTGGAAGAATTGTAATAAGAGTCCAGGTTATAAATACAAAGTAAGAAAGTATTTTACCAATGATACCACTTATTTTTTTTTGTGTAACAATTTCTGTTGATTTCATAATTTCTAACCTTCCTCCCCTGCATTAAGTTTTTTACCTATAAAATTACTTAACATAATAAGGAGTATACTTATAAAAACAATTGCATTTGAAATAGCAGATCCAAAAGCAAATCTCATTTGATTGGAATAATCCTGAAAAGCAGTCTGGTACATAAATATGGGAAGAACCATGGCATTGTTTCTCTGAAGGCCCTGGGTGGTCATTGCAAATATTAGATCAAACCCCCTTAAAGAACCTGCTATTGCAAGAACTGTTGATACCAAAATTGTTCCTGAAAGAAGAGGAACAATTACCCGGAAAAATATCTGAGGTTCTGTAGCTCCATCAATTTTTGCAGCTTCAATCATATTTGTATTCATTTTTTGAAGATTTGCCAGAAAGATAATCATAAAAAAACCGGTATACATCCAGATAAGAGCAAAGCCAATGGGAATCATAACAGTATCTGCATAAAGCATAAGATCAAACTGAGCTGTAGGATCCCCAGTTACAAGTTGTATTATTCTCGATACAGGTCCATCTGCAGAAAAAGCCCTTTTCCACATTATACCTATTACAATAGTAGATAAAAACTGAGGAAGAAAAATCATAGCCTGAAAAAAATGTTGAGCTTTTACCATTCTGCGATAAAGGATATAAGCTAATATAAATCCAATTGGAATCTGTCCAAAAACTGATACAAAAACAACAAACATATTATTATTAAATGCATGCCAGAAATTAGGATCTTCCAGCATAGTTTTGTACTGAAGGAACCCAACAAAACTCCAACTGCTTCCTCCACCTCTATTTGGATTAAAATCTGTAAAACTTAACCATACAGAGTAGATAACAGGATACGCCACAATAAAAAGATAGATCAGTAATCCTGGTCCAACCATGGCGAAAAAAATTAACAACTGTCTACGGTCACGTTTATTCACTTTAGATTCCTCACTTTAAAAAACTATCAAAAGTATTTTAAAAAAAAGGAGAGAATTGCTCCTCCCCTTTTTTATTTAACTGATAAAATTACTTTCTTGCTAGAGCTTCAACTTCTGCAGCTACTTCTGCTGCTGTAGCCTGTCCTGAAGCTATTTTTTGCATACCTGCATTAAGAGCATCGTTAGGTGCGCCTGTTAAAAAAGCATCTATAACTTCTGAACTGGAAGCAGTCTGAGCAAGTACAACTTTCTGCTTAACACCATTAGGAAGATCATCTGGAACAACAAAGTTCTTAAGTACAGGAGCTACAATAGCACCATCTCTTAATCTTTGAGTAACTTCTGCCTGAGAGTAAAAATAATTTATAAACTTAATACCAGCATCCCGTACAGCAGGATCTTCTGCACCTGATTTAGTTAAACCATAACCTACTGACCAGGCTGCAGCAACTGAACCTGCTGCGGAAGCTTTTTCACCTGGCATTTTTGGCCAAGCCATAAGTACCATACTATCAGCAACTGCAGGATTTTCAACTCCACCAGCAGCCCACTGTCCCTGTACCATAAAGAGTGCTTTTTCATTATTAAAATTAGAAACGTTTGTTCCATAATCAACAAGTACGGATTTTTTGGAAATAACTCCATCACTAACCATTGTTGATATTAAACCAAGTGCATCTACAAATGCTTTATCTGTAAATTTATTCTCCCCTGCTAAAGCTTTTGAAACCCACATTAGGTCACCAGAAGTTCTTGCAATAAAAGAAGACATTAAGCATGAACCCCATGCCCATCCATCAGCTCCATCAATTGATACAACATCAATTCCAGCAGCCTTAGCAGCCGGTACCATTGCAACAAGATCTTCATATGTTTTTGGCTGTGAAAAACCCAAAGATTCAACAAGGTTTTTATTCATAAATAGAACAGTTGTAATATTAGATGTTCCAAGAGGAATCTCATATATTTCACCATTTGGTCCCATCTCTGGAATAAGAGCAAGATCATAATGATCTGTATCAATTAAACTTTTAAGATTATACTGCTGATCTGCTTCCATCCATGGTGCGCCCCATCTGGCATCTGCACCCATATAAGCTAAATCAGGAACATCACCTGAAGCAAGTCTTGCTACTACTTTCTGATGATACGCTTCATCATAAAGAAGCTCATCCTGTATATCAATGTTAGGATTTTCTTTTTCAAATGAATCTACAATTCTTTTCCAGGCTAAACCTTCCTGATTAGAGTTATCTCCATAACCCATTGCAGTTACAACAATCTTTTCTTCACCCTTCGATTCTGATTTACCGCCTGCCATTATTGAAGGAACAATAATTAGTACAAGTAACAAAACTAAAAGAGTTTTTGTGAAATTTTTCATATAATCTCCCCTTTTTTTAATCTTTTTATACAAAAAGATATATACTTCAATTCGTCTTAAGACGAAATTGATTCCTTTAAAAATCTATTATTTAAATCACTTTCAATATCGAAATCAACAAATAACCTGTTCAAAACTATCCCTGCAGCCCCAAAAGCAACAGCTTTATCACCTAAAGATGAAAATAAAATTTCTCTTTTCATATCATAGGAATATGCCCAATTTTCTCGTAATTCGTTTCCAAGATATTCAGTTATTTCCGGTCTATATCTTTCAATATCTCCACCAAGGAATATTTGATTAAGATTAAAAGTATTAACAAGTAGAGCTAGATTCCTGCATAGTTCCTGAAAGAATTTCATAAGGATATCTTTATCAGTTTTTAATTTATTTATTTCATCATCACTAAGAGAGAACTGGCCTCTGCTTGACTTTGATCTCAAAATACTACGGAATTCTCCTGCAAGAAAATCTTCGCCATAATGAACTTTTCCATTAATAACAATCCCCAATCCCACAGATGTAATTTCATGAGTTTCCTGTTTTTCACTAATGTCTCTAAATTCAACAAGAACAAAAATAAAATTTTTAAGATTACTGGTACGGTGAAAAACAAGTTCTCCCCAGGAACAACAGTTTGCATCATTTTCTATAAATACAGGAATATCAAATTTAGATGCTATCTCTGAGTTAAAATCATAACCACCTGAAATACACATAGGTATGGAGTTGTTGATAATGCCTTTTACTGGATTTACAATCCCCGAGACACCAACACCTATTCCAAGTAAAGGAATAGTTATTCTCTCCTTTGCATCAGATATTCTGGACATTATCTCAAAAAAGCTATCTGTAAAATTCTGACTGTTAATTGTCATAGCTTCTGATTTTGAAAAGATAATTCTACCATTAAGATCAACTGCAACAACGGTATAAGCTTCTGGTCTTAATTCAACTCCTATAACATAACCAAACTTCTCATTTAAATTCAGAAATACCGGCTTTCTTCCACCCTTTGGACTTGGAGAGCCCTCTTCTGCTTGAAATACCACACCATTATCAATCAGCTCATTTACAATATGTGTTACCGTGGATTTGTTCAGTTTAAGCTTTCGGGCTATCTCTACCCTGCTAATGGAGCGTGCAAGCCATATTTCCCTTAGGATTCTTAAGGTATTGTTTAGTTTTGTTCTTTTGATAGTTGCCATAACTTCCTGTTGGTTGCTTTTTAATCTAACCTAAAGTATATTTACATAGTTAGTTGCATTTGTCAACTAATAATAACACTTTATTCTAAAAAGACCTTGTTATTTAGTATATATTTGATAAACTAACTACTATATCAGATAGTTAGTTTATTTGATAAACTAACTATCACTATTGGAGATTTATATGACTAAGATTGATTTATGCGGTAATTGGAATCTTAAAAATGCTGATAGTTCCGAGATATATAAATCTATAATTCCTGGAGATATCTATTCTGCTCTAATTAGGAATGGAAAGATTCCACACCCCTATAAAGGCCGAAATGAACTTAAAGTACAATGGGTAGGACAACAGAACTGGATTTATACAAGAAATTTCTTAATAAGTAATTCATTTTCAAAACAAGAAAATGTTTATCTGCATATAGATAGAATTGACACCATAGCCTCAGTTAAAATTAATGGCAAAGAAATTGGAAAATGTGACAACTCCTTTAAGGATTATAATTTCAAGTTAGACAATCTTACAACCGGGAATAATGAAATCAGCATTATAATCATTTCTCCCGAAAAATCAGCTCAAAAACTGGCATCTGAACTTGAATATCCTGTTCCGTATATGAAATATCCTGTACAAAGCCTTGATAGGAATATGATAAGAAAAACTCAGTGTCACAGCGGTTGGGACTGGGGACCATCTATTATGACAGGGGGAATATATGGAGAAATTTTTCTATACTCATCTAATAAATATAAAATTGATAATTTTTCCACAAGACAAATTCTTATCGATGGGAAATGGGTTATAAATATAAACATAATTGTTTTTTCTTACACTACCAATAAAGAAGAGTTTAACTTAAGTATAAATGGCAATACAGAAACTTTTTCTGTTGATCTGCTACCAGGAATAAATAATCTAACCCAGCAAATTAAACCAGAAAAAGTAGATTTATGGTGGCCAGCAGGATATGGGGAGCAAAAGCTTTATGAACTTACTTTAATCTGCTCTGAAACTACAATAACAAAAAAAATTGGATTTAGAAAAATTGAAGTTATAACAGAGCCTGATAATTATGGTATATCAATGTATTTTAGGGTTAATGACAGAGATATTTTTGCAAAAGGGGCTAACTGGATTCCCATGGATGCCCTGCCGGAAAATGAAACAAATATAAGATATGAAAACTTATTAAATGATGTTATTGATGCGAATATGAATATGCTTAGGGTTTGGGGCGGTGGACAATATGAAAGGGATATTTTCTATGATCTTTGTGATAAAAAAGGAATACTAATATGGCAGGATTTTATGTTTTCCTGTGCACTCTACCCTGCTTATAGTGATTTCCTGGACAATGTTGAGGAAGAAGTTAGATATCAGGTAAATCGTTTAAAAGATCACCCTTCAATAGCATTATGGTGTGGTAATAACGAAGATATTGGTGCTTTAACCTGGTTTGAAGAGTCCAGGAAAAACAGAGACCGCTATCTTGTTGATTACGATCGCCTTAATGAGGGAGTTATTGGCAAACTTGTTAAATCCCTGGATCCAGACAGGAAGTGGTGGCCAAGCTCACCTTCTGCAGGAGAAGGAGATTATTCCGATAACTGGCACGATGACAGTAAGGGGGATATGCACTACTGGAGTGTCTGGCACGAAGGAAAACCCTTTGAATCCTACTATGATATTATTCCCAGATTCTGTTCCGAGTTTGGTTATCAATCTTTTTCGGGAATACAAACAGTTAAAAGTTTTGCAGGTAAAGATCAGCTTAATATTAGTTCCCCGGATATGATGCATCATCAGAAAAATGAAAGAGGAAATAGTATAATTACATCCTCGCTTATAAGATACTTCCGTTTTCCTGAAAATTTTGAAGATTTCCTCTATTTAAGTCAGGTGCAGCAGGCCTATGCAATAAGAACTGCAATTGAATACTGGAGAGCTATGCGTCCAATATGTATGGGAACTCTTTACTGGCAGCTGAATGACAACTGGCCTGTGGCTTCATGGTCATCAATAGAATATTCCGGAAAATGGAAATTACTACATTATGCTGCAAGAGATTTTTACAAACCTGTTCATCTATCAGTTTTTAGTAAAGATAAGCAAAAAATTGAAATTTATGGGTTGAATGATACTGATATTACTATTCCAGGTGTATTAAATATAAAAATTATGGGTTTTGATGGAAGTATACTGGAACAAATAGAACAGGAAGTAACTCTTAACAGTGATTCATCAAATAAATTATATGAATATAATATTCCGGATGATAAAAATATACAAACTAACTACTTTTTATATGCTGCTTTTTCGGGTTATGAAACAGATGTAAACAACTATAGTTTCTTTACTCTTCCCAGAGAATGCAATCTAAAAAAAGCTGTTTTTAATACTGAAATAAGTAAATCTGATAACGTTTTTAAATTTACCATAACAACTGGCGTTCCTTCTTTTTTCGTACAGCCTGAATTGGACATTCAGGGTAAATTTAGTGATTCAGGTTTTCTACTATTACCCGGTCAGAAAAAGGTTATAATTTTCAGACCGGCTAAAAAAGCAGATTTTGATAAGCTGGAAAACAAATTAAATATTAGAGATCTAAGAAGTACATACTAATTGGACAACTCTAATTTACTTAAGGCTACCAGGTACCAGATAGCATGGGGCAGCCATTGCTCACTCCACCGCCATCTGTGATCACCTTTATCTGCAGCTTCCGGTGGAAGAAAATCGATATCAGATTCGTCTAAAAAACCGGACGTTATTCCATTTATAATACCGCCTGGGAAATTTCTCCACTCACTTTCATATTCCGGATTATTCCTGCCAAAGCCCTGAACCATACATATATCGTAAGGGTTCAGACCAAGTATCCAGTTAAGCTGATTCTGAGAATAGTTATTAAGATTTTTTACAAAAACAGTATCTAATTTAAAATAAGTTGCAGCCGAAAATGCTGCAGAAGAGAGAGAAGCTATCCGTGCATTTTCTCCCTGCCACCAGTAACCGGACCAGTTATCATGAGGAATAAAAAAAGAGGATCTATACTCTGAATTCAAACCTTTAACATACTGCCTTGCATAACCAAAAGGATTATTAACCTCAGAACTAAGAGATAGTTCAAGGTTTAATGAAGCTTTTACTGCATCCAGAACAAGCTCTTTGAAACTGGTATTTGGTATTACCTCAATAAATCTTAACAGGCTTAAAACAGGCATTCCCGCATCTGAAGCATGAAAGTATGGGATGTCACCCTTGGAGTCAGCTTTCCACCAATTAGCATAGTTTTTATCCTGTGTAAGCCTGTTTATTAAGTTTCCAGCTCTATGTTCTGCTGCCTTAATATAAATATCTTTAGAAGTTGCATTGTATAATTCACTTGCAGCAAACAGGGCACAGTAATCATCAATAATATTTTCCTCTCCATCATTCAGATATTCTAAATTATGTTCCTGAAGATGTAAAAAACCTGATTCTGCAACCTTTAGATATTGTTCTGATGTAAAATCACCATCTACATTTATAGCACTTGCTCTGGCAAGAGCTGCTATTGCCATTCCTCCACCCTGCCGATAACCAGCCTGGTAGTTTTCTGACCGTTTTCCATCCTGACCTGAATATGAGCAAACCATTCGGTTATCAATATCTTTATTCCACTGATCAAAAAGAATCATATAAAAATAGCCGCTGTCAGCCTGCATACGAACAAGAAAATCTGCACCATGAAGAGATTCTTCAATAAGTCTCTCACGAAAATCTTCTCCTTTTTTAGAACCTTGCTTTTCAAGTTCAGTCAGACTGCTTAAAAGCCCCCAAACAACAAGGGGAGTCTGCTGAGGATTCATATAATTAGCATAACTAAGATGACTCAAATACTTACTTGTATCTCCGGAAGCATCATACCAGCCTCCATGAAGATCTTTCTTTGTATCTTTGGAACCATAAACATCCGTACTGTAATCACTTCTGTCATACTTTCCAGATGATCTCATAATTTTAAATCCGGCAAGAACATCTGAAAAAGTTTTATTATAAAGTAAATTTTTCTCTATAAAAAATGGTTCTGAGCGAACAATCTCTTCTGCATATTGAATTTGTAAGTAGAATCTACCGGAATCAATGAAACTGGAAAAATCAATTTCCCAATACAAAAAATCTTTCCAATTATCTACAGGACCAATTTCTTTAACCGGTATATTAAGAACAACTTCTTGTGAATTGGAATCAACAAGAATACACTCTAAAAGAACAATCTTTTGCGAACCCTGAATTACTGCTTTTTTATATCCTGTTGCCTCGTAACCCAGATGGTTTATTAATATTTTCAACTAAGAGCTCCTTTGGATGCATAGGCGAGCAGGTAAGGTTGCATAGTCGAGCAGCAACGTAGTTGCGACCAGACAAGCTTGCTTCCGACCAGCCCATTTGTAGAAATATAATCTCTATAAAAATAAAAACTGTCCTTTGGGATGCGCTCCAGGGTAACAAAATCTACATATGTAATGCCAAATCGTTTAGTATAACCAAAAGCCCATTCAAAGTTATCCAAAAAAGACCATAGATAATAACCTTTTAAATTAACACCTTTATCGATAGCTTTTTTACATGCAGAAAAATGAGAGTCAAGATAACTTACCCGTTCAGGATCTATACAACTTGTTTTATCTTCAGAAAGTTTATCAATAAAAGCTCCGCCATTTTCAGTAACATATATTTCAGGATTATTATAATTTTTTGACATCCAAATTAATAACCTTGTAAGCCCTTCAGGAATAATATCCCAACCCATTTCTGATTTATCTATATCTGTAGTTTGTGCCTTCCAGTTAGTTTCATTCTGAAAAAGAGCAGCTTGTTCTGTATAATAATTTAAACCAATAAAATCCAGTTTCTGTGCAATTAACTGCATATCACCTTCTTTAATATCAGGATCAAAATCCGAATCATTATCAAAGAGCCACTGAGGATATCCCCTTCCATATAGTGGGTCCATATATAACCGTGCCCCTTTTATCTCTGAAATTTCAGCGGCTTTTTTATCTTCGATACTTCCAGAAGCAGGTCTGGGTCTATCCAAATTAAGAGAAATTCCTATTTCCCCTTCAAACTGATCATCTCGAAATATTTTTACAGCCAGCCCATGAGCGAGATATAAGTTATGCAGAACTTTATAAGCAATATTTATATCTTTTATACCGGGAGCATGTTCACCTGTAGCATGACCAAGCATCGCAGAACAGAAGGGTTCATTTAATGTAATCCACATTTTAACTCTGCTTCCCAGTTCACGAAAGACAGTCTCTGCATATTCAGAAAAATACTGTGCAGTT
>JAOZPU010000126.1 GCA_029932585.1 Spirochaetia bacterium
AATGTGGCACTAGATTATTTTAAGGATTTGAATACAAAGACAGATACACGATTTTGGATAAATAATCCATCGGCTGAGGAAGTACAGCTGGCTCTTGCTCAGGGTGCGGTGAACTGCACAACAAATCCTGCGTATTGCTCGAAGTTGATTCAGAGTGAGTCAGAATATATAACCAAACTTATTGATGAGGTGGTTCTCGAGTATCCTGATATTGAAGAAGCTGCTTCTGTTGTGTATCAGCGTGCAGTAGGCAGACTCATGGATATGTTTTCTGCTTTAAATGAAAAGAGTAACGGGGCTCAGGGCTTTGTTACTATTCAGGATGATCCCCGCAAAGATTTTGATAAAGAAGCAACTATCAAAGCGGTGTTTGAAAATAAAAAACTTGGGAAAAACTTCATGGCCAAGATCCCTGTGATAACAGGCGGTATTGAAGCTATCGGGGTTTGTGTGGAAGAGAATATTCCTATATGTGCGACAGAAGTCTTCTCAGTTGCTCAGGCAGTTCATATGTGTGAAGAATATAAAAGGGCTTGTGATCGAACAGGGAATGCACCGGCGCTGTATATGACACATATATCCGGAATTTTTGATGAATATCTTGGGAAATTTGCTGATAGAAACGGGATCAAGGTTGATTCTGAACTGATTAAACATGCGGGTATTTCAATTGCCAGAAAGGAGTATGCGGTATTGAAGAAGATGGGTGCTAACGTAACTCTGCTAGGCGGCGGGGCTCGTGGTATGCATCACTTTACTGGTTTGGTAGGCGGTGATGCGCATATCACAATGAACTGGAGTACTGCCCGAGACATTATGGATTCTGATATTGTCGTTGAAAATGCGATAGATATTGTAACGCCCCAAAAAATAATTGATGAGCTTA
Source organism: Spirochaetia bacterium (assembly GCA_029932585.1). Taxonomy (GTDB): domain Bacteria; phylum Spirochaetota; class Spirochaetia; order B11-G9; family B11-G9; genus JAJRQE01. The sequence continues at coordinate 887 of JAOZPU010000126.1, forward strand.
AGGAAAAGTTTGTAGATTTCAGACGAGCTTATGATAGTGACGGATTAGCAGTTTCCGAGTTTGCTGAGTTCGGACCTGTACAGCTTTTTAGAAATTCTTTTTTAAAGGGATGGCATCTTTTGATTGCGGAAGTTGCATCGAGAAAAGCCGCAAAGGCATTGTAGGCTGGAAAAGGAGGGGAATTTATGGAAAAATTCGTATATGATGAATATGAATCAAAAAAAATTATAGGAAACTATGGTATACCAGTTGCTCCTGGAACACTTATGCATGAAACATCTGAATTAAAGGACGCTTGCAGGCAGCTTGAGTATCCGGTTGTTATTAAAGGATGTGGTAAAGCATTATTACATAAATCTGAATATTCTTTAGTTCATCTGGGAGTTACTAATGATACGGAGGCTGAAAAAGCTGCTGCAGAAATATGGAATTCCGATGCCCCTGTAGAAGACATTCTGATACAGAAACAAATAAAGGGAAAGAGAGAGTTTATATTTGGCATAAAAAGGGATGATAGTTTTGGAACCTTAATAGCCTTTGGTTTAGGGGGGATTCTTGCGGAAGCTCTGGAAAAGATAAGTTTTCGTTTAGCACCGTTAAATCATTATGATGCAGTTAGTATGATTGAAGAGGTAGGGGTTTCAAAATTACTGACTTCATTTCGGGGGGAAGATGCTATTGATATTGAAGATCTAATACAGATTTTAATGTCATTGTCTAAGCTGGCAATAGAAAACCCTGATGTGAAAGAGGTTGATATTAATCCTGTTATTGCTGATATCCATGGAAAACTATTTGCAGTAGATGCACTGATTATTAAAGAAGAACAAGAGCCTGTATCCAACAGGTCTCCTCGTATTGCCCCGGAAGTTATCGAAAGGATTCTTGAAGCAAAAAGCATTGCTTTTGTAGGAGCAACAGATCGAATAGGATCATTTGGGAATTTTTTACCTGCAATATCTGATGCTGCTGATTTTATTGGGAAATTCTATTATGTTAATCCAGATAAAGAAAATATAGCTGGAGTTAAATGTTTTAAAAATCTCTCAGAACTTCCTGAAAAGGTTGAACTTGTTGTCATAGTGGTCCCTGCCCCGGCTGTAATTGATATTGTTAAAGAGATGAAAGTCTGCGGTCTTGAAAATGCAATTGTTGTTACAAGTGGTTTTAGTGAAACTGGAGAAGAAGGGCATGTTCTTGAAGATGAGCTTATTGTCTTTGCAAAGGGAAACGGAATTAATTTTTTCGGTCCAAATGTAATGGGGGTTATTAATCCTTTAAATAAATTGAATATTTCTGTTATGAAAATGGATCTTGTCCCTGGCTGCACAACAATGGCATCGCATTCGGGAAATGTTGGTGGAATGGCTCTTAGTTCATGCTTAAACAAGGGGATTGGAATACGAGGTTTTCTGGCTCTTGGAAATGAAAGTATTATTGGAATGGAAGATGTAATTGATTTTCTTATTGAAGATGAGAAAACCAAAGTGGCATGCCTGTATGTTGAAACAGTAGCTTCAGGTTTGGGTTTTTATAAACAAATTAAGAAATTAAGTTCTCTAAAACCGGTTGTTCTTTTAAAGGGGGGAGATACTGATAGTGGTTCTGCTGCAGCGAGCAGTCATACAGGGGCCATGGCGACAAATCAGGTAGTATTTAACGCGGCTTGCGCTCAAGCGGGAATTATTAAAATAAACAATCTTGATGACTTCGCCGTCTACTCTTCTGTGTTTTCATATCTTCCAGAGATGAGAGGTAATCGCGTAGCTATTATTACTACGGGAGGAGGACTAGGGGTTAATACAGCTGATCTATGTGAAAAGTATGGTCTAAGTGTGCCAGCTTTACCCCCTGAGATAATTGAAAAAATAAATCCGTATCTTCCACCCTTTTGGAGCCATGGAAACCCAGTTGATCTGGTATGGGTTCAGGATGTAGCGGCCTGGGGAATGATTCTGGAAGAATTGTTGAAGTGGGATGGTTGTGATGCTGTAATTCATATAGCAATGCATGCTCAGAGAGATATCCAATCGGATTATTTTAATTGCCTTGATAAATCATGTTTTGCTTATCCTGAAGGTTTATCCGCTCAGTTGTGTGAGAAAGCAAAGGCTTCAGAGGGAGCATGGTTGGATATGGTTCTGGATAAAATGAAGGAATATAGAAAACCGATTATAGGGATCGGGGGAAGACTGGAAAAGGCAGAACAGAAGTTTGTTTATAAAACAGATGATGAAGATAAATTAGGGATTGTTACTTTTCTTTCAGCAGAGAATGCCGTCAAGGGGCTTTCTGGAATGCATAAGTACAATCTTTTCAAAGAAGGAATAGCATTATAATAAATTAGAGGAGAATCATTATGAGTGAAAAAATGCAGAAGATGGGACTTATTGGTGCAATTAGTTTAACTGTCGGCCTTGTTATAGGATCGGCAATCTTTGTTCTTTTACCAGAAATAACGGGGATGGCCGGTGGAAGTGTATGGCTTGTATATATCCTTTCGGGGATTCCAACGTTTGTCGCAGCTTTTTATTTAATACAAATGGGGGGAGCCCTTCCTGTATCAGGGGCTCACTATGTCGGAGTTACCAAATGGGTGAATCCTGTTTTTGGATTTGTAACTGTTTTTAGTGGATTGATCTGTATTTTGAGTGTGACACCTTTAGTTTCTATGGGCTTTGGAGAGTATCTGCAATCCTACTTTCCAGCTGTTAATGCTAAATTAATTGCAATAGTTTTAATTGGTCTTTTTTGTCTAATTAATTATTTTGGTGTAAAGCTTTTTAATGCTATTCAGATATCCATGTTTATAGTTCTTCTTCTTGCAATTATAATATATATTTTTAAAGGAATCCCTTCTGGAAACCCTTTAACCAGAATGCCCTTTATGCCTAATGGGATAGAAAGTTTTATAATTGCTATTGCTATTGCCAGCAATTCCTGGCTTGGTATTGTTGGCGTAACTGAGATTGCCGGTGTTGTCCGTAACCCTAAAAGAAATATTCCTCTTGCAATTGTAATTTCAGTACTAATAATTACATTCTTATATGGAGGAATGGCGTATGCTTTCTCCGGTATAATGGGGTTTGAAAAAGCAGCTGAAATAGGATCTTCTGCTGTTCTGGTTGCAGCTAAATCTTTTCTTTCAGGGCCAGTGGTTATCTTCATTGCAATCGGTGCAATGCTTGCTATGGCTACCAGCATTAATGCTTTTATTATGCTGGCGATTAATATAATTGCACCTATGTGCAATAACAAAATATTTCCTGCCGATTTTATGAAAAAGAATAGGTTTAAAACCCCTGGCAAAGCTATATTAACTTTTTTCTTATTATCAATTTTATTAATTCTCATTTTCGGAAGCAAGTTGAGCTCTTATGCAATTATCAGCATGGTGGGATTGATGTTTATGGAGTTTGGTGGAGCTCTTGGGGTGTTAAGGATGCCTGGGAAAACTCCTGAACTATTTGAGAAGAGTGTTTTTAAGTTTCCTCTTATTATCAGATGGCTTGTATTTGTTGTCGCTGCAGTAGTTTTTTGGTTGATGATAGGATTTGGTTTTCTGGCAGATTGGAAGGTTTCTCTTATGTTCTTTATAATTGCTTTTCTCTCTTTTATTTACTGGGTTATCCGCTCTGCCTACTTAAAAAAGAGTGGAGATGGTTTAAGTGAGATTGTAATGAAAAAAAATGATGAAATAATAATGAATTGCCTCAATATCAAAACAGGAGAAGTAGAATGATGAGTGTACAGGATGATATTAAAAAAAGTATTAATGAGGTTTATGAAAGCCGAACAAAAAAATCTAAAGAGACAGCTGCCATTGCAGAGAAATATATTCCTTCCGGAGATACACGGGCATTTAGTTATTTCCCCCCATATCCAATCTATGGAGATGAAGGTGAGGGCTGTTACCTAATCGACAATGATGGAAACCGCTATATAGATTTCTTAAACTGTATGACTGCCGGTATCTATGGCCATGCCCATCCTGTCATAGTAAAGGCACAGATTGCACAGGTTAAAAAAGGTATAGCCCATGCATTGCCCTGTGATTCTCAGTATCAGCTGGCCAAAATTATATGTGATCGCGTTCCTTCTGTTGAAAAAGTAAGATTTACAAATACTGGTAGTGAGGCTGATCTCTTTGCAATGCGAGTGGCCCGTGCCTATACAGGTAGGGATATTATTCTAAAGATGGATGGGGGCTATCACGGTTCAAGTGAGTATGCTCAGGTAAATGAAATTCCTGATATATTCACATCTAATCCTCCACAGGCTTATATTTCATCCAAGGGTGTGCCTGATGTGATTTTACAGAATATGAGAGTTGTGGACTTCATGGATTTAGATGCGGCAGAAGAGGTTATGAAGGCTGAAGGTAAGAAAATTGCCGCAATCATAGTTGAACCTGTAATGGGTGCCGGCTGCGGTGGAGAAGGTTCTTATGAATATCTCCATGGCTTAAGAGATTTATGTGATAAATATGGGGCACTTCTCATTTTTGATGAAGTTATCAGTTTTCGTTTTTCTATGGGGGGCAAACAAAAGCTTGTTGATGTTCAGCCGGATATGACAACATTTGGTAAATTAATTGGAGGCGGAATGCCTATCGGAGCAATAGGCGGACGAGCCGATGTTATGAGGCTATTTGACCCGCGTGTTGAGGGTTATGTTAATCAATCGGGAACCTTTACGGGGAATGCTCTATCCATGACAAGCGGGGTTGCCGCTATGCAACTGTTGAGTGAACAGGAACTAAAAAGAATTGATTCACTTGCAGCCAAACTTGCGGAGACTGTAAATAAAAAAATCAAGGATCTTGGAATTAATGCTTATGCTGAAGCGTTAGGGTCTATGATGGCAATTTATGGTACAAGAGAAAAAATTGAAAACTCAAGGATGGCTATTAAAGCTATGGTAAATAATGGAGAGTTTTTAAGATTCCTTCATCTAGAATTGTTAAATAATGGCCTTGTTTGTCTTTCCAGGGGGATGTTCAGTTTATCACTACCTATGGATGATAAAATAATTAAAGAAGCAGGAGGAATAATTTGTAATGCTTTAGAAGTTGTTGCCTCCCTGTGTGTTGAGTAAAAAGGAGTATAGATTATGCCTAAACAAACTAAACTTATAATTTGTGCCGCAGTAGCTGGCGGTGCAACAAAAAAAGAACAGAATCCAAATGTACCTTACACTCCTGAGGAGTTTGCAGATGAATGTGAGAAATGCTATAATGAAGGAGTCAGTGTGGTCCATCTTCATGCAAAAGATCAGGAGACTGGGTATGGAACGATAGATCTCGAAGCAAACCGCCAGGTTTATGCAGCAGTAAGGGAAAGGTGTCCGGATTTAATAATTAATATTTCATCTGCAAGCATGTTTGATCCTCCTGAAAAACGTATTCTTCCAATTTCGGAGCTTAAGCCGGAGATGTGTTCCTTTAATACAAACAGTATGAATTTTGCAATGGCAAATTTTAAAACTGGTGAAGTTTTAATGGAATTTATCTATAAAAATTCATTCAAAGATCAGGTTTTTTATGCAGAAAAAATGATGGAGGCTGGAAGCCGACCTGAGTTTGAGATCTTTGATCCAGGTGGACTTAGTAATATAATCCATATTCTAGATAAGCGGGAAGGGCTTTTTTTTCATCCAATGCATTTCCAGTTTGTTTATGGAGTCGCAGGGGGGATGACATGGAATCAGAAGATGCATTTAGCACTTGTTGATATGCTGCCTTCAAACTCTACCTGGAGTGTCTGCGGTGTTGCCGGCTTGAACCAGATACCTGCTGCTTTTCAGGCTGTAATGAGTGGAGGTCATGTAAGAATTGGATTGGAAGATAACATTCGTAATCCTGATAAGACTCTTTCTAAAGGAAGCTGGGAGCAGGTCGGCTGGGTTAAAGATCTTGCAAGAATAGCAGGAAGAGAGATTGCAAGCTGCAGTGATGCCAGAGAAATCCTTAGTTTGTCGGAGAGAAAATGATCAAATATGCACCTAACACTCTTAACCTTTTCAAAGAGATGGAATTGCCCGAGCAGTTAAAGGCCATGAAAAAATGTGGTTTTGAAATGGTTGAGATATTGTTTCCCTATATGGCTCCTGTTAAAACAGTAAAGGAGCTTCTAAATGCAAACAGTATGCAAGTGAGTATAATTGATGTGCTGCCTGGTGATATAATGAAGATGGATATCAGTGCGGCCATCGACCCAAAAAGAGTAGATGAGTTTAGAGAAAATGCTCAACTTGCTTTGCAATATGCTATTGAACTGGATGTTCCTTTTGTGAACTGTATTTCAGGGTGTGTTGGTGCAGTAGAAAATAGTAGCAGAGAGAAGATGCTGGATATTTATAAAGAGAATATAGTCTTTACATGTGATCTTTTTAAGGGAACAGATAAAAAAATTCTAATTGAGCCGGTGAGCGAATTCATGTTTCCCGGCTATCTCACTGGTAATCTTCATGAGGCTGCCGGTTTGATAGATGAGCTTAATATAAATAATCTGGCTCTTCAGTTTGATTTCTTTCATATTCAACTGCTCCATGGTAACCTTGCAGGAAATATAAAAAAGTATTTTAACAGGATCGGTTACTACCAAATTGCAAATCCTCCTGGCCGGCATCAGCCGGGATATGGAGAGATCAATTTTCCATATCTTATAGATGTGCTAAGACAATTGGGGTATGATGGTGTTATTGGTTTAGAGTACGATCCGGAAGGATCCAGTGCAGAATCTTTTGGGTGGCTTGATCAGGTAAGATAATTGCTGCCGAATAAAGTTGCTGGGGGTGAAAGTCCTCAGCATCTTTATTAATAAATATAATATATCAGTTTCTATTTTTATAATAATTCTTAATTTGTAATTCAATATCATTTATATGGTTTTTCATCTCTTTTATAGAGCCCTTTTTATCCTTATTACTCAATGCCGTAAATATTGCCTGGTGGTGATAGAGTGAGTTCTGGAGAAGATTAGGGATTTCTTCAAAACTTTCTTTCATAAATTTACTCATTAATATTTTTAAATTTACAATTGTTTGAAGAATATAACGATTGTGACTGGACTTTGCTATGAGGTAATGAAAGTTTATATCCTCTTTGTAGTATTCGGGAAGATTATCCTCTTTATTATATCTTTCCATTTTTTTTATGGACATATCCAGAGCCTTAATATCACTTTTATCTATTCTTTCTGCAGCTAACTCTATAGCAGTTGACTCAATTTTGTTACGGGCTTCAAGGAGTTCAAGAGTTGCCTCAGTATCATCAAGCATAGGAGGGGAGGGTTGTTCAAACCATAGATCGGGATTACCGGATTTAAGAATAGTTCCGGCACCGGGTTTTTGTTCCACAACTCCTAAAACAGCAAGCTGATTAAGTGCTTCTCTTAGAGATGGACGGCTGACACCCAGCTGGTCGGCAAATTCATACTGGTTGGGTAATTTATCACCTTCTTTCAACTCCCCTTCTCTAAGCATTCTTTTCATTTCTTCAATAATCATTTCAGAAATTTTTACTTTTTTGTTTAACATTGCTGCCAATTT
>JAOZPU010000127.1:0-1568 GCA_029932585.1 Spirochaetia bacterium
TAGGGGCAGGTCGCGACCTGCCCCTACTGCTGCTGATATCCCGCCCTATTGTTTATATATCGATATTGTCAAAAAAAAATAAAAAACAGACAAATATACTGTACATCACAAAAACCTATATATATATTAACCGAATATATAATATGCATAATTAATTGGAGACAAATATGAATAAAAGCCTTGGGACAAATCTTGTTGCCCTTCTTGTTATTATTGGGGGGTATTTCTCCCCATGGTTTAGCCTGCAGATACTAAGTGTTGGATTTTTTGCTCTATCCGGAGCAATAACCAACTGGCTTGCAATACATATGCTGTTTGAAAAAGTACCCCTTCTTTATGGATCAGGAGTTGTTCCCCTCCATTTTAAAGAATTTAAGGAAGGAATTAGGCACTTAATAATGACAGAATTTTTTACAAAAGAAAATTTGGAAAAGTTCTTTTCCGAATCGGCTGGGACAATGATTCCTGACATTAATCTGGATAAGGCAATAGAGAGTGTAGACTATAATAGTATCTTCGACAGCCTGACTACAGTTATTATGGAATCTCAATTTGGAAGCATGCTTGGAATGTTTGGAGGAGCTAGTGCCCTGGACAGCTTTAGAGAACCATTTATACTTAAAATAAAAAAATTTGTTAAGAATGAAACAGAATCCCCGGATTTTAAGAAAGCTATTGCAAGTTCCATTGAAACAGGTAATTTAACTGATAAAGTAGAATCTCAGGTTGAAGGAATTGTAAATAAACGTCTTGATGAATTAACACCCGTAATGGTTAAAATAATTATCCAGGATATGATAAAAAAACACCTTGGATGGCTTGTTGTATGGGGAGGTGTTTTTGGTGGTGTTATAGGCCTTATAATGAGTTTTATTAAAGCCTTCTAACATTGGTATAAAAAAGCACATGAAATGCAGTTTATGTAATACTACTATTAAAGATAAAAAAACTGATAGTCAGGGGAAAAAATATCATATTTGTAATAAATGTGAACTAATTCAGCTGGATAAAAGTTTTTATTTATCCAGTGAAAAAGAAAAGCAAAGATATGAGCTCCATGAGAATGGCACAAATAATAAGGGATACATAAACTACCTAAATAATATAATTTCCAATTCTGTTACCCCCTTTTTAAAACCAGGGGACAGGCTTTTAGATTTTGGCTGTGGACCTGAAAAGATATGGGCAAATATTCTAAAAGGAAAAGGAATTTCTGTTTCAACTTTCGACCCCTTTTTTGATAATAATAATGTATGGGTAAACAAAAACTATAATATTATTACAGCTATTGAAGTTTTTGAACATTTAACTTATCCAGCAAAAGATCTTGAAATACTTAGCAATTGCCTTGGAACAGGGAATTACCTTATTATACGAACAATGCTTCATAACAATAACTGGGAAACTTTTACTAAATGGTGGTATAAAGATGACTCTACACATGTTTCATTCTATTCCAGGAAAACAATAAATTTCATCTGTAGAAACTGGAATTATCAACTTGTGCAAATAACCGATAACTGTGAAATTGTGCTGATGAAAAAAACCAGTAGGGGCAAAAAATCTTT
>JAOZPU010000127.1:1668-8415 GCA_029932585.1 Spirochaetia bacterium
CAAAAAATCTTTGACCCCTACTTGACAAAAGTCTCAAAATCGGGCATTTTGCTATACGTTGTTAAGGGGGCGTAGCGAAGCTGGTTATCGCGTCGGCCTGTCAAGCCGAAGATCGCGGGTTCGATCCCCGTCGCTCCCGAACAATAAAGACCGGATTTATTCCGGTCTTTTTTTATGCCCTAAAAAATTTCACAATAGTACTCATTTTTATTAAAAAACTTGACTACAAAGCCATAGATCACTAGTATTACACTGTGTTAAAAAATAGTTTTATTTTAATGTATCTGGGCCTTACAGCTCTACTAATTATAGTTGCTTATATAACCTCAATTTTTGGATTCCCTTTAAATGTCCTAATACAGTCCGTATCATTATTAATTGTTATGATTATTTTGTTCTTATTAATAAGAAAAAAATTCAAACCTCTTCTTATGATATTCCAAAAAACTCTAAAAGAAGTAGCAAAAAACGATTTAACACTGGACAAAGAAGATTTGGAGCATATTGAAGCTATTTCAAATTTTACACTTTCCAACCCTGTAACAATATTAAAGTACACAAACCGTTTATTAAAAAACCAGAATACTATACTGGAAACAACCAGTAATGACAGAGATTATATTAATAAAAATAAAAAACTTCAGGACACAATATTAAAACTAAATCACTCAATTGTTACTACAAAAAAGACAGAAACACTTCTTGATGAAATTTTAGCAACTGCAATTAGAACTATAGAAGACAGTGATGCAGGATCTTTACTTGTTCCAGGGGAAGATGGTTTTGTTAAGTATATTTCGGCCTTTGGTATGAATTTAGAAGATCTTCATAAAGTAAAAATGAAAATTGAAGATACTTTTGTTGTAAAACTCAATAAAAAAGATGAATTTAATCCGGTAATAGTCAGAGACAAAATAAATTTCATTCAAAATTTTAATCAGGGAGATAATACTGATTTTTTTGAATCATCAGGCACATATGATTATCGCTGCTCCCTAAGTGCACCAATTGTAATTGACAGCACAATGTATGGAGTACTATGCCTGGACAGCCGTTCAGTCAACGCATTTAATAAAGAAGATATTAGAATGATGGAATATTTTACAAGTGAAATGGCCATTGTAATTAAAAACAGCCGACTTATAAACAAAGCTATCCAATTAGCGAAGTATGATAGTTTGACAAATGTTCATAACAGACATTTTTTTGAAGAAATTGCACGAATGGCTTTTGAAGAAGCACAGCGTTATAAAGGCCACTTGCATGTTGTTCTATTTGATTTGGACAATTTTAAAACTGTAAATGATACCTACGGTCATGAAAACGGCGATAATGTATTAAAATTATTTGCAGAGATGTTCAGCAAATCCATTAGAGGTAGTGATGTTTTTGCACGATTCGGGGGTGACGAATTTATTGCTCTGTTCAGGAACTCTACTGCAGAAAATGTTGAAAAAAGGATTATTTCAATAATTAAGGAGCTCGAAAAATCTTCATTAACATTTGGAAGCTCTAAATATATAGTTAAATTCAGTTATGGAATTGCAGGATATCCGGAAGAAGGGACAACACTGGAAGAACTGTTAAGAACAGCAGATGCACATATGTATAAAAATAAAGAACTTAATAAGAAAGAGGAAAAGAAATGAAGAAGGATTCGGTCTATCTGGAAAGAAACAAAGGAAGAAAACTATTCCTAAGGACATGGAAGCCCGATAACACTAATACTAAACTAAAAGGAATAGTTCTAATAGCTCATGGTTATGCAGAACATTCAGATCGTTATAATTATACTGCAAAATATTTTACAGATAATAACTATGCAGTTTATGCTCCGGACCATTATGGTCATGGCAGATCTGAAGGGGTAAAAGCAGATGTTCCCGATTTTAGAATTTTTGTAGAAGATCTGTTTGGTGTACTTTCAAAAATAGAAAGTACAGAGAAAGATATACCTATTTTCCTACTGGGACATTCCATGGGTGGTGCTATATCCACAATATTAGCATCCAGTGCTGGCAATAGTCTGAAAGGACTTATTCTCTCAGGAGCTTCGATAAGAATAGATGGTGATGTTTCAAATTTTGTTAAATCTATCTCGAAAATCATAGCCCTTATTGCCCCATACCTGCCTCTGGTTGATTTTGCTGTAGAGGGGATCTCTAAGGACCCTGAGGTGGTTGAAGCCTATAAAAACGATCCATACAACTATAATGGAAAAGTAAGAGCCAGGATGGGCAGGGAGATGCTTAGGTCTGAAGAATTAATTACAGAACAACTCCTATCTAAGATATCTATTCCAACTTTAATACTCCATGGGGAAAAAGATCCCCTGGTTAATACTGAATGCAGTCAGATAATATACTCGAATATTAGTTCCAAAGATAAGGAAATCAATATTCTGGATAATTTATATCACGAAATTTTAAATGAACCGGAAAAAGATGAAGTTCTGGATCTTATAGGCAAATGGATGGATATTAGAAATTAGATTGCATCCTTGACCTGGTCGGGACTACGTCCCTGCTCGGTTATGCATCCTTAACCTGGTCGTTCGCAAGCTCACTGCTCGGTCATGCATCCTTGACAATAGCCATTACCTCTTCTGTAGTTAATGCTTCAATTATCTTTTTATCTTTCTTTTCATCCGGAAGTTTTATATTTTTCTTCCCATATTTAATATATGGCCCATATCTTCCATCTATTATTGTCAGGGAAGTTTTTTTATCTCCTGTAAAATCTTTTAAAACTACAGCCCTGCCACGACCTTTTTTGGGTTCTTTAAGGATCTCAATACATCTTTCAAGGGAAACAGAAAAAAGTTCATCATCTTTTTTTAATGACCTGAATTCTTCATTATGTGCAATATAGGGTCCGAAACGTCCTTCGTTAACCCTTACTTCAAGACCTGTTTCAGGATGCATTCCAACAAGTCTGGGAAGGCTAAGCTGCCTTAGAGCATCCTCTATTGTAACTTCTTTGGGTTTCTTTCCTTTGGGCAGACTGGCTCTCTTTGGTTTTGGGACATCATCAGTCTTTTCACCTAACTGGAAATAGGCTCCATAACGCCCTGTAAGACAGTATATATTCTTCCCTGTCTCAGGATCTGTACCAATAGGAACAGGACCATTCTTCTGTAGTTCTATAATTTCAAGAATATCCGATTCAGAAAGATCTGCCGGAGCTATCTCTTCGGGAATTGAAGCATGTATACTTTCCTTGTCTCCTTCCTGTTCCTGAATAAAATAGGGTCCATATTTTCCAACCTTTATTCCGGATATAGGTCCGAGATGCGGAAGTTTTATTGTTCTTGCTTCTTCTGGTTTTATCTTTTTTACTCTATTTTCAACCTGATTCTTTAAACCCTTATTACCAAGAAAAAATTTCTCAAGATATTTTATACGATCAATTTTTCCAATTGAAATTTCATCCAATGCACTCTCCATCTCTGATGTAAAACTATACTCAATAAGATTGGGAAAATGATTTTCCAATAGCTGTATTACTGCAAATCCGGTAAAGGTAGGGATAAGTGCAGTCCCCTGGCGTCGAATATACTGGCGATCAAAAAGAGTATTGATAATTGAAGCATATGTTGAAGGACGTCCAATTCCCATTTTTTCCAACTGACTGACAAGAGCTGCTTCAGTATATCTTGCAGGCGGTTTTGTTTCGTGCCTGATAGAACTAAGTTTATCAAGAATAACACCCTGCCCCTCTTTCAATTCCGGAAGAAAGGTTTCTTTATCATCCAGTACAGCATCTCCATCATCCTTCCCCTCTACATATACCCGTAGAAATCCAGGAAATGCAATTCTTGTGCCTGTTGCAGTAAAAACAGCTGTTCCAGCTTTAAGTTTTGCAGTTGTAGATATTTTTTCAGCATCTTTCATCTGGGAAGCTAATGTTCTTTTCCATATTAATGAATAAAGAGCAAGTTCCTTCCCTGATAATCCTGAATCATCAGGATGAACAAAAATTTCTCCTGCTGGTCTTATAGCCTCATGAGCTTCCTGGGCTCCCTTGGATTTTGAAGTAAACTGCCTTGGGGATTCTGTTAGATAATTTTCACCAAATAACCTTTTAACACTCTCAATAGCACCATTAGTACCCTCAGAGCTTAAAGTGGGAGAATCTGTACGCATATAGGTTATAAACCCCTGCTCGTAAAGATGCTGGGCAGTTCGCATAGTCTCTCTTGCCGACATCCTAAGTTTTCTATTTCCATCCTGCTGGAGAGTGGAAGTAATAAAAGGGGGAGAAGGTTTTTGTCTAAATGATCTTTCACTTACAGAATCAACATTCCAATCTACATTTTCAAGTTGAGTCTCAAGGTTCGAGGCGGATACTTCATCAAGAATCAATACATCTTTATTATTTTGAAGTTTTCCTGTTAATGGATCAAAATCCTTACCTGTGGATACACGTTTATTATCTACAGACTCCAGCTTTGCTTCAAAAGTCTCTTTTTCTCTACCTGAACCAGGTACGATGAGAGCAGATAAATCCCAATAAACAGCTTTTTTAAATTTTATCCTGTCCCTTTCTCTATCAACTATTAACCTGAGCCCCGGAGATTGAACCCTCCCGGCAGAAAGTCCATAGGATATTTTTTTCCATATTAAAGGAGAAAGAGTATAACCATAGAGCCTATCAAGGATTCTTCTTGTTTCCTGGGCATTTACAAGATCAATATCAATTTCCCGACCCGTCTCTAAAGCCCTGGTAATTGCCTTTTTAGTTATTTCGTGAAAAACCATCCTTTTTACAGGTACTTTGGGTTTTAAAATATCTACTAAATGCCAGGATATAGACTCCCCTTCCCTGTCCTCATCAGTTGCAAGTAACAGGAGATCAGCTTCCTTTAGTTTCTTTTTAAGCTCTCTGACAATTTTGCCCTTACCCTTTGGGGTGACATAGAGGGGCTTAAAGTCATTTTCAACATCAATACCAAGTTTAGTCCATTCTTCACCTTTAAGTTTTTTAGGGATATCCGCTGCTGATTTAGGAAGATCCCGAACATGACCAATACTGGCATCCACAATATAATTATCAGGTAAAAATTTACGAATAGTTTTTGCTTTTGTAGGTGATTCCACAATTACGAATATCTTTCCAGCCATTTAAACACCCATTCCTTTAAAACTTTAGAAGCTTCTTTTCAATTCCAGTAATGTTATATATTTTTTAAGAAAGATCAACTCGGCAACTAAGATTATTTAACTTGAATGATAACCAATTCTGAATTATTGTAATGAAATGGAACATAAATATTTTAATAAAACCCTAAAAGTAGTTGCCCATAGAGGAGATTCTGCTTATTTCCCGGAAAATACCATCCCGGCATTTAAAAGTGCAGCAGAACTTGGAGTAGACTGTATAGAAACAGATGTTCATCTAACAAGTGATGGAGTATGTGTAATCTGGCATGATGACACCCTGAAAAGACTAACTGGTGGTAATGGACTTGTTTCTGATAAATCCTATAAAGAACTTTTAACTATGGATGCAGGAAACATGTTTACTATGGATAATGGTAAAACTTTTCCTTATAGAGGTAAGGGCATAAAGATTGCCACTCTTGATGAAGCCCTGAAAGCTATTCCTGAAATGAGATTTAATGTTGATCTTAAAGACAATAATTTTGATCTGGTCAAAGAATTTGCCAAAATTGTCAGAAATAATAATGCGGAGAATAGAGTTCTGGGTGCAAGTTTCCATGATATTATTTTAAAAAAAATTAGAATTTTTATCCCGGAAATAGCAAGTTCATTTTCAAAAAAAGAGATGCGTATAATAGTTATTTTGAATAAATTGAAAATACTTGGATTTTTTAGCAATTTCAAAGCAAATGCTGCCCAAATTCCTGAATTTAATGGAAAGACAAAAGTGCTTACTAAATCACTTATTAAAATTTTCCATAAAAAAGGTGTGAAAGTGCATGTTTGGACTGTTAATAAGAAAGAGGACATGATTAGATTCTATAAAATGGGTGTAGATACGGTTATGACTGATGACCCAAGGCTTTTAATTGAAACTGTAAATGAAATGACTAAAAAATAGATACAGGAGAACAGTCTCTTCTCCTGTATTATAATATTTATATAGTTTTTTATAAGGGTAAATTTATACTGTCCACCATTATATTATTTAAAGATTTTGAAACAGACTCCAATTTTTCTCTTCCAGCCATAACAACAAGAGAAGAATTTGCAAGCTCTTCCAGTAATCTTTCTGCTGCTGTCTGAATTGAAACAGCATCTGCATTCATAATAGAGTCCCTTCTGGTTTTTCTCATACCGTCTGAAATATTGTATAATTTCCTTATAAAACCAATTATACTTTTTTCTCCTGGAGATTGAGGTCTTAAATCTTTTCCAACAATAGTAATTTTTGCTTTTTCAATAATATCATCTTTTATTCCATTTTGTGAAATAAGCTGCAGCCCCTCTTTAAATGCAGAGATTGTTTTTTCAATATTAGGATCCCTGTAGGATGAAAAACTGAATATACCCTCCATACCATTTGCTGAAGCTGAGGCACCATAAGCACCTCCCTTCATTCTTACATTTTCCCACAAAAAATCGGTTCTAAGAATATGAGAAAGAAGCAGTTCTGATCCATATTCTTCAGATTCAATTAAAGAAGATCTAAAGGCCTGTGCTAAATAAGATACAGCTGCTGGAATAATAAGAGCTTCCTGTTTCTTAAATTCAACTTCAATACGTTGATTACTATCTGCTGAAG
>JAOZPU010000128.1:0-7602 GCA_029932585.1 Spirochaetia bacterium
AGCCGGTATAGTAGCTGACTATGAAAAAGAAAAAACTAATAACATCAGCATTACCTTATGTAAACAATATACCTCACCTGGGAAACCTTATTCAGGTTCTCTCTGCAGACGTATTTGCCAGATATTGCAGAGAAAAAGGGTATGAAACACTCTATGTATGTGGTACTGACGAATATGGCACAGCAACAGAGACCAGAGCACTTCAGGAGGGTGTAACTCCCAAAGAGCTTTGTGATCATTATTATAAAATTCATACAGAAATTTATGAATGGTTTAATATAAAATTTGACAAATGGGGACGTACTTCTACACCCGAACAGACCGAAATAGTCCAGCATATTTTTAATAAATGTGATGAAGCCGGGTTAATTAGAGAAGATACAATTAATCAGCTGTTTTGTGAGAGTTGTGACAGGTTTTTGGCCGATAGATATGTTCTTGGAACCTGTCCCTCCTGCGGATCAGAAAATGCAAGAGGCGATCAGTGCGAGGATTGCGGAAAGCTTCTTGATCCTTCTGAACTTGTTGATCCCAAATGTAATACTTGTGGTAATGAACCTGTGGGGCGTGATACAAAACATCTATATCTTGACCTGCCAAAAGTTCTTCCAAAATTACAAAAATGGATGGATAGCGCATCTGTTGACGGATTTTGGGCCCATAATGCCATTCAAATGACTAAAAGCTGGATAAGAGATGGTCTTAAGGAGCGATCTATAACCCGTGACTTGAAATGGGGAATCCCTGTGCCTAAAGAAGGTTTTGAGGGAAAGGTTTTTTATGTCTGGTTTGATGCACCTATCGGGTATATCTCCATGACAATGGCCCATACTGATAAATGGGAGGATTGGTGGAGGAATCCCGAAGAGGTTGAGCTGTTTCAGTTTATAGGAAAAGATAATATCCCTTTTCATACTGTAATTTTTCCTTCATCCCTCCTGGGAACAGGTGAGAAATGGACAATGCTACACCATATGTCTTCTACAGAATATCTTAATTATGAAGATGGCAAATTTTCAAAAAGTAAAGGAATTGGAGTCTTTGGTAATGATGCCAGAAATACTGGTATTCCTTCAGATGTATGGAGATTTTATATATTTTATAACAGACCGGAAAAATCTGATTATCAGTTCAGCTGGAAGGACTTTCAGGAGAGAGTTAATAGTGAATTACTTGGTAATCTGGGTAATCTTATTAACAGGACACTTATTTTTATAGATAAATTTTATGATGGCAGTGTTCCTGTGGCTGATAATGACTCTAAGATGATAAATGAAATTAAAGAATATGAAGCTGATATTATTGAGCATTTTGAACATGCACAACTTCGGGACGCCCTTAGGAAAATACTTTTCTTATCTT
This sequence comes from Spirochaetia bacterium, assembly GCA_029932585.1. Lineage (GTDB taxonomy): Bacteria > Spirochaetota > Spirochaetia > B11-G9 > B11-G9 > JAJRQE01. The sequence continues at coordinate 1,363 of JAOZPU010000128.1, forward strand.
CTTACGGGAATAAAGCTTTTCAGGAAGGGGAGCCCTGGAGAACCAGAAATAGTGATCCGGCTGCAGCAGCCAGTTTAATAAAACACCTTGTTTATCTTGTAAGAGATCTTGCAATAATGGTTGAACCATATATTCCCGAAACAAGTTCAAAAATTGCTTCATTTCTAGGTAACCCGGAGATGACCTGGGATATATTGGGACAATTTGAAGGTATGGATAAGCTTGGAAAATCAGAAATACTGTTTAATAAGCTGGAAGACAATTTTATTAATGAACTAAGAGAAAAATTTGCAGGCAGCCAGGAGGAACGGGCAGCTAAAGCAGCAGGTGAGGATAAAGTGGACCAAAACATAGAAGAGAAAGTAAATCAAACTCTGGAAGAACAGTTTCTGGAAAAAATTGATTTAAGGGTAGCAAAAATAACTGCTATTGAACGACATCCTGAAGCAGATAAATTGTACATTGAAACTATTGATATGGGAGAAGAGGAACCTCGTCAGATAGTTTCGGGTCTTGTTCCGTATTATAAAGAAGAGGAACTTTTAAATAAAAATGTAATAGTAGTATATAATCTTAAACCCGCAAAGTTGCGTGGTGTAAAAAGCCAGGGCATGTTGCTGGCTGCAGATAACACTCCTGAAGGATCAGAAGAACGTGGTGATGTTGAAGTTATTTTTGCAGACTGGGCAGAGCCTGGAGCACGGATAAATTTGGCAGGAAATGCAGTTCCTGAGGGTGATAGTCCTAAGCGGATTAAGGTAAATCATTTTTTTGATATACCATTGAAAGCAGAAGGCAATATTGTAAAAGTAGGTGGAACTGCCCTTGAAGTATCAGGAAAGGTTTTAAAAACAAATATTGTGTCAGAAGGAGAGGTAGGGTAATTCCTGCCCATAATCCTGATGAATAGTCAGAGTATTAATTCTGTTGAATTATTAAAACTTCCAAAGAGCAGTAACATCCTTCAGTCTCAATACTGGGGCAACTTAAAGGGGGCTTTTGGATGGACACCTTATTCCTTTGAGTACAACGGAATGGCACTTCTTGTTCTTCTTCGTAAAGTTTTTGGAAAATATTCTATTGCTTATATTCCTCATGGTCCGGATCTTGGTTCTGATGATCAAAGGGGTTCCAAACTTAAAGAGATAGGGCTGGAAGTAAAAAAAAATCTTCCAAAAGGGTGTTTTGCTCTTCGATTCGATCTCCCTTCCGGTTTATTTACTACTGAACCTGTTAAATTTAATATGGGTCCGGAACTAAAAAAAGCTTCTTCAGATATTCAGCCTCCGGATACTGTTTTTGTTTCATTAAAAGAAACTGAAGATAATATTATGGGAAGAATGAAGTCTAAAACAAGGTATAATATTCGCCTTTCTTTTCGAAAAGGAGTTATTGTTACTAAAGAGGGAGTGGACTCTCTTGATAAATGGTATGATCTCTATTGTGAAACTGCTGTCAGGGATAAAATAACCATCCATTCCAAAGAGTATTATAAAAAAGTGTTTGAGTTGTCAGCAGAAAACGCAAAAGTAAGTGAAAACCCTGAAATAGCTTTGTTTCAGGCTGCTTATAATAATAAGATCCTTGCAGGTATTATTGTTTCTATTTATGGGACCAGGGCTACATATCTGTATGGTGCATCATCCAATGAACACAGAAACCTTATGCCTGCATATGCTCTTCAGTGGGAAGCTATAAAATATGCCAAAGCCAGAGGCTGTACTGAGTATGATCTTTTTGGTATTCCCCCTGTAAATGATCCTGAACATCCCATGATCGGTCTGTATCGTTTTAAAACGGGGTTTGGAGGTGATATTCTTCATCGCCCGGGATGCTGGGATCTGCCGTTAAAACCTGTTGTTTATATGGTGTACAGATGGGCCGAATCTGTCAGGCTGTTTTATTATAAAAAAATACGGAAAAAATAATTGTAAACCATAGAACAAACGTAGGGACAGTCCATAGGATCGATTTATCGACCCTATGTGGCTGTTCTTTGCGTTTAAGGCAAATCCAAAACAATCTGTCGAAATTGATCACCTCTTTCAAATTCATTATTAAACATTCCAAAAGAGGTTGCTCCAGGAGAAAAAATTACCATTTCTCCTGGGTTACAAGCTTTTTCTGCTGCTGATACAGCACTCTGGAGATTATTATATGGTCCATTGTAAGATATTTTTTTATTATCAAGAAAAACTGTAAGACGATCTGTTGCACTACCTTCAAGTAAATAGATACTCAATGCTTGAGAAAAAGAATCTATAGTTCCGTTAAAATCGAGTTTTTTATCAGTACCCCCTGCAATAAGTCTAAATGGGGTTCGTGCTCCGTTCATAGCAGCAGCAGTAGCCTGTGGTATTGTAGAGGCGCTGTCATTGTACCAGCTGACTTTATTTCGTACTGTAACCAGTTCCATTCTGTGTGCAATGCCTGTAAAATTTTTTAAACCTTTACTAATATCTTTAGAGCTTATGCCGGAAAGCTTAAGGACAAGGGCAGCATAAAGCAAATTTAATCGATTATGCTCTCCTGGAATCTTTATATCTTTAGGAAGAACCTGTTCCTCCATACCGTTAATTCTTACATACCCTTTGTAATCACGAAGAAATGCACCTTCAGTGTTTATAGGAAGAGCTTTTTGAGAAACAAAAAGTACTTTTGCAGAACTTTCTGCTGCGAAAATTTTACCATATTCATCATCAAAATTACAAATAAGAAAATCATTTTTCGTTTGGTTAGCATAGATTAGTTTTTTATCTTTAACATATTCATCCATAGATGAATACCTGTTTTGATGATCTGGCATAATATTTGTTATTATTGCAATTTTAGGAATAAGCATTTTACTTTCTTTTAAATCTGCCAATTGCCAGGAGGATAATTCAAGAATAACTTCAGAACCACTATTATTCTTGCATTCTTCTATAAAGTTAAGTGGTGAAGTTGTAATATTCCCACCAAGTTTTGCATCATTTTTAAAGTGATGAAGTACATCATAAACAGCAGAAACTGTAGTTGATTTTCCTTTACTTCCTGTAACAGCAATAATTGGCCTTTTGTTAAATTTAAGAAAAATTGAAATATCTGTTTCAATTTGTTTAGCCAGTTTTAAAAACGGAGAACTAAGAGGGACTGCAGGGTTTTTAATTACCAGATCTGCATTTATAAAATCTTCATCTTTGTGTTTTCCCAGTACATATTTTATCTTATATTTTGCTAGTTTATCAATTATTGGTTTTAAAATATTTTCATCTCTCAGATCTGTAATAGTTAAATTTGCACCCCTTTCAGCAAAAAAAATAGCAGAGGAATATCCTCCACCATGTAGACCCAGTCCCATAATAGTAACATTAAGAGAAGATATGTCTGTATCAAAATTCAATCAGGAACTCCTTCATATCATTACTGTTAAGGTATGTTTTAATATTTAGGTTTTGCCAGACTTGATCCCAGAATTCAGGAACCTTTTTACGCATTTTCATAAAAGCCGGAAGTTTGGAGTCAAAGCTCTCTTTTTTCAGTTCTTCCTGTATTTCATCAATGAGAGGTATTGCAAAAGTTCTTGCTGTATGAAGATATAAAAGGTGTTTTTTTCTTCCCTTAACAGAAAGGTCAGCCAGAGTATGACATATTGTTCTGTACTTACAGGTAAATGGATAGTAGGGATAAATCTTTTTACCTTCTGGAAGGAATAATTTTGAAAGATATTTTGTTAATTCCAGATCCATCCATATACCCTCCAGGAGATATCCTCTACCGGATTCACCTATCCATGTGTCGGATATATTTTGTTCAATATTGAATCCTGATATTTTACCATTATTGGAACTATATCCTGTAATTGGTATCAGGTCACTTTCAAGATATAGATGTTTTGTTTTATACTTGTTTGTTACATCATTGTTTCCTGATTCTACAATTGTTCCATCACTTGGTTTAAAAAGCAAATCAAGTCTAATTAAATAAAGATAAAGTTGTTCTTTATATTTATAAATTTGATAAAAACAAGGATGAAATATTTCTGTTTTATCAAAAAAATATGTCATATTAGAAAAAATTGAGGATGTTTGAGGAACTATTTGTTTCATTAAACTTTCTAATGCATTCAGATATGACTGTTCCGGAGAGTCTTTATCTGAATCGTGATGTATTGGAAAATGGGGAACTGTAAATTCGCTCTCAAGTTTTATAAAAGATTCTTCATTTTGATTATAATGAAACGAAAAATTTGCTTCATTGCTGTGAACTGTCAGAATGCTATCAATTTTTTTACTTGTAAAACTTATGGCAATATTATTGAGTGTTGTTTCCATTTCCCTATACTATACCTCGTACAGATTAGATTTTCAACAACTATCTTTTGAGGTTTTAGCAAATAGATCTTTACAAGTCTTGACTCTAAGGGCTTCTATAGGCATAATCGGTAGAGATTTGATTTTGTCTTGCTTATTTATTAAGTGAGGTGTAAGGAGTGACCTAGAGTGCCGTGTGGAAAAAAACGAAAGAGGCATAAGATTTCGACTCATAAGAGAAAGAAAAAACTAAGAAAAAACAGACACAAGAAGAAATAGATTGTGAATAGTTATAACTTATAGATATAATTTGTTTTTTATATCTTTAGTTATAACTAATTTAATCTTAATACAGTTTTTTTTATGAAATGAGTTAATATCTTTAATTAATGAAACAAAAGCCTTTATTAAACAGAATAAACTCACCAGAAAATTTAAAAGCGCTGCCTCTTGCTTCTCTTCCTGATCTTGCAAAGGAGATTAGGGATAGAATAATTGAGGTAGTTGGTAATAATGGAGGCCATATGGCCTCTAATCTTGGTGTTGTTGAGCTTACTATAGCTATGCACCGTGTCTTTACCACTCCTGTCGATCAAATTGTCTGGGATGTTGGTCATCAATGTTATACTCACAAAATACTTACCGGAAGAAATGAGGAATTTGATACTATTCGCTTAAAAAAAGGTTTAAGTGGGTTTCCAAAACGGGAAGAAAGTATTCATGATATAGTTGAGACTGGTCATGCTTCTACATCTATTTCTGCAGCTTTAGGATTGCTTGTAGGGAAACACCTTAAGGGTGAGAAGGGAAAAGTAATTGCCGTTATTGGTGATGGTGCAATTACTGGTGGAATGGCATTTGAAGCACTTAATCATTCGGGTTATTTAAGAAAAGATTTAATAATTATTTATAATGATAATAATATGTCAATTAGCAGAAATGTTGGTGGCTTATCCTCAAGATCAGGTATTTCCAAAACTTCTTCATACCTTAGTCGTATTACAGCAACAAGATACTACCAGAGAATCAGGGACAATATTGACAAAGGTTTACTTGGTATCCCTTTCTTCGGGTATAGAATATTTCAGTTTGTAATGCGTATGAAAAGGGGAGTAAAGGCTCTTTTTTTTAAAGAAACAATATTTTCTGAATTAGGGTTTGAGTATGTAGGGCCTATTGATGGTCATTCTATATCTATGCTTACAAAGGTATTGGAGAACGTAAAAAAACTACATAAACCTGTTATTGTTCATGTAGTAACTAAAAAGGGAAAAGGTTATTCAAAAGCAGAAGATAATCCTTCCGAATATCATGGTGTTTCTCCTCTTCCGTCACCAGCTGATGTAATCCCTGACACTAAGAGTACATATACAGATATTTTTGGTGAACTACTTACAAAATTTGCTTCTGAAAATAGATCTATAGTCGCTATAACAGCTGCAATGGGGAAAGGAACCGGATTAATACCTTTTCAGAAAAGATTTCCAAATAGATTTTTTGATGTAGGAATAGCAGAGCAGCATGCTGTTACCTTTGGTGCCGGTCTGTCAGCAGCTGGATTAACACCTGTAATTGCTATATATTCGACTTTTATGCAGCGGGCTGTAGATCAGTTAATACATGATATAGCGATACCCGGGCTCCCTGCTATTATAGCAATGGATAGATCTGGCCTGGTAAGCAGTGATGGAGAAACTCATCAGGGTGCCTTTGATATTGCCCTTTTTAGTGCAATTCCTGGAATTGTTATACTGGCTCCAGGATCAAGTGAAGAATTTGAACTTATGCTGAGTTATGCTATTGAAAGTAAAAAAACTGTACTTTTTAGATATCCAAAATCAGAATGTCCTTTGGGAATAAATGGTTGCGATTTTCCTCTTAAAACTGGGCGTGGAACGTATATTAAGCAACTTACTTCTTCCAGAACACTTCTTATTACTCTTGGCGA
>JAOZPU010000128.1:7612-8408 GCA_029932585.1 Spirochaetia bacterium
ATGGCGGACTTGTTTCTGAGGCTCTATCTGCATGTGAAATATTGGCTGGCATTGGTGTTGAAGTTGATATTTATAATTTACGATTTATTAAACCAATCGACAAAGATTATCTTTTTAATCAAATGTCAAATTATTCACATATTTTTCTTGTTGAAGATGCAGCAACCAGGGGCGGTTCAGGAGAATATATAGCCTCGTTGATTTCAGAAAATAATAGAGAAATATTATTTAAACATATTGGTATGCCCGATCTGTTTTTATCTCAGGCACTTCGTTTTGAACTTCTTGAAGAGTGTGGATTAAACGGAGCAGGTATTGCTGCTTCATTATTAGAGTTTATAGAGTGGGATCTCTCAGTAAATTTAAAATCAAAAGAACATCAGCTGGTATAACATTAGTTTCTATACACTTTTTGGGGATTAAATACTTTTATCCCACTAATATGAAACCCACTACTATCGAGTATTCTATAAAAACAACTGTAATATCCAGTATGACATGCTCCTCCAGTTTGAACAACTTTATAAATTAGACTGTCCTGGTCACAATCTACCCTTATTTCGACTATTTTTTGAAGGTGTCCTGAGCTTCCCCCTTTTTTCCATATTTGTTTTCGGGATCTGCTATAGTAGTGTGCGTAACCTGAAGAAATTGTAAGTTCAAGAGCTTCTTTATCTGCATAAGCAAGCATTAAAATTTCATTTGTTTCTGAATCCTGGGCTATTACAGGAACTAAACCACCCATTTTGTTGAAATCTATCTCTACTGAGTTCATTCTTTTTATATATCTCCTTTT
>JAOZPU010000129.1 GCA_029932585.1 Spirochaetia bacterium
CAGTAAAGAATCCTGCTTCGAACAAAATAGTGCCACCATCCACAGAGTCAGTGCAAAGCCAAGTGATAAATCCGTTTTCTTCATTCTCAGAAAACTCTTTCCCATCAAGAACTAGTGTTCTAGGATGCCCAGACGGAGCTGCTGACGAGAGAGGTGCAAAATATGGGTATGTTGAACAAGAAACCATTGATATGAGTAAACTAAAACTTATCAAATATGTGAATATTTTCTCCATGTATTAACTCCTTAAACTTTTTAAAGATCATCGAAAAAGACCTACAATTCCACTAATTTCATTATCTCTAGTATTGCATGAAATAGAAATTTTATCACTTTTTTTTTATTTGATGCAAAATAAAGTTTAAAATATTGCATATCATTTAATATATTATTGGTGTGCATAAATACAGATGTTATTAGGTGCAAATAGATGATAAAATTGTTTATTTGTACAAATGAAAACACTAAAATGGAGATAATTGAGTATTGGTTTGGCTTCCCAAGCTCGTGCCGAGGGTTCGATTCCCTTCGCTCGCTAACTTAGTATTAATTTTTCATATTAATAATATAAACAGCACCTACAGCCATAGTTCCACCAATAATAGTGGAGCTTTCTGGTATTTCATTTAAAAATAAAAAACTGAAAAGTAGTGCCATTCCTGGAACAATGAAAGTAAATGAACCTGCTTTGGCAGATCCAATAATTTTTGATGCATGGAAGTACATTCCTCCTGCAATAGTTCCTGCCATAACTGCCAGATAGAGTGTGTTTATCCAGAATCCAGAAGTATACTGTTCAAACAAGAATATATTTTTATTCCATATAAATGGTATTGTGAGAAAAATGGCAACTGTGTAGATCAAAAAATTGAATTCCCAAAGAGAAATATCTTTTTGTATTTTATGTCCCAGGGCTGTTAGAAAGGCCCAAAAACCTGCTGCAGCTACAAAGATAAGATTTCCACCATCTATAAGTTGATCAATTGAGTATTTCCATGGTTCTACAAGAATTATTCCTCCAATAAGACCAATTATCATTCCTGTCCATGTCTTTGCTGAAAATTTATTTCTATATATAAGTGTTCCTAAAATAAAACCTATAAGTGGATTAAGAGTTGTAACAATAACTCCTCCCTTACCAGCAAGACCTGAAGTAAGCCCCAGTATGAACATAGCATTATAACCAACAAGTGCTAATGCAGAAAGAAGTAATAGAATTAAAAGTATTGGATTTTTAAATATACGCCAAAGACCTTCATAGTCAGGATTATTTTTATTATTAATATAGAGAATAATCATATAGCATATTGATGTTATTAAAAAACGCCAGAAAATAAATTGGAAATGTAGTGATCCTGTACTTATAAGTTTTCCAGATACCCAGCTTCCAGCCCATATAGTCATTGCTATGAACATGTATATAGAAAATTTTCTATCCATTTTACTTCCTTGTTAATGATAAATAAATATAGAGCCACTAAGACAAAGTAAAATATCTACTATCTTTTAATTTTTGAATTATTCAATATAAAATAAAAGATTTACTTTTATACTTTATTAATTCCGGATATACCAATAGTTGTGCCAGGAGGAACATCAGATTTTAACCAGACATTTCCACCTATAACAGCTTTCTCCCCAACAGTTACTGCACCAAGTATAGTTGCTTCTGCATAAATAACAACGTCATCTTCAATTGTCGGGTGTCTTTTACAACCTTTAACAATATTACCATCCTTATCTTTGGTAAAACTCAATGCTCCAAGGGTAACACCCTGATATAGTTTAACATTTTTTCCAATTGTAGTTGTTTCTCCAATAACTACTCCAGTGCCATGATCAATAAAAAATCCTTCGCCAATTTCTGCTCCGGGATGAATATCAATTCCGGTTATTGAATGAGCAATTTCATTCATCATTCGCGGAATAAGGGGTACTTGTTTCTTGTATAATAGATGAGCAATTCTATGAATAGCCAGGGCTTTTAATCCTGGGTAACTTATTACAATTTCTTCTAAAGATTTAGCTGCTGGATCTCCTCTGTATGCTGCCTTAACATCAAGAATTAATAGTTTTCGAATATCTAAAATACTATCCATAAAAAACTCTGTTGTCTCAATTGCCTCTAATTTACAATCACAACTACTTTCACAATTATTAATTCTACAACCATGTTTCAATGCCAGTAGAATTTGTGTTTCCAGAGAAGATCTAACTTTGCAAAGAAGTTCTCCTATTACATAGCTGACATTTGCTGTAGTTATATTTTTCTTTCCTGTGTATCCTGGAAAAATTATTTCCAGAAGGTTATTTAAAATTTCTAAAATAGCTGTATTTACCGGTAAATTCATATCATCAATGAAGTTAATTCCAGAACCCAGTTTATAACTTTCAATTAGTAGATTTAATCGTTTTTCAATTTTATTATTCGTTTTCATCATAGTCTATAAAATTATAGTTTTTGTAATGATTGTCAAGATGATATTTGAAATTAGTGAAAAAATTTGAAGACAAAAATACAAAATTCTTTTAATAAAAGTACTGCCGAATAATATATATATGATATACTAATTAATAAATTTTAAAAAACAGCAAGGTTTTTTTCTGTAGTAAAGCCTTTGTTGCCAGTAAAAAGGAGTTTAAAAATGAAGAGAGTAGTAAGTATATCGATTATTTTATTGATTATTACATTTACAGTTTCTGCGGTAGAGAAAGATGAGGTATGGTGGGGTAGTAATTATATGCCTGGGAATGTTGCAATTGGAGGTACTATAAGCATTGAGTCTGACTATTGGAGTAGCTTGGCAAGTATACCCTCAGGAGGATATGAAAGTGGATTTGGAGTAGCAGGCCAGGCTGAATTATTGTTATATAAACCTGTTTTTGGAGCAATATCTCCAGTTGATTTTGGAGTAGCTGCAAAGGCACGTACAGGTTTTTTCTTTCGAAATTACGGTTCCTCTTCTTCTGAGCCTTGGTTTCCTGTTGGTGCTGCTGTTATGGGAACTGCTCATTTCGGTTTTAAAGGATTTGATATTCATTTTTCTGAATTTAATGATAGTCCTATTAATTTTTTTAATATTCTCAGCAGGTTTGATTATTTTATAAACCTTGGTGTAGCATTTGATATTCTAAATGGTGATTCTTCTTATGGCCCCTTAGGCCTGGCAGGTGCCACTGGTGTGAACTATTTTGTAAATGATAATTTTATGGTAAATGCAGGTTATAATTTATGGAATGGATACAGTGGTTATTATGTAGGAGGCTCATTTAAAATTGGACCTTCTCAGAAAACAAAAGATATTAGTATTGATCTGGATATTTTATACTATCAGGTATACTTAGCCCAGTTCTATTCAGTTTACTGGTATACCAATTATGCAGGTGGATTCTACTTTGATGATTCTAATTATAAAGAGGGACAGGGGACTGAATGGAAACTTACCTCAAGTGATGATAACGATGAACTTATTATGAAAAAATCTCTCTTGAAATTAAATACTGACGGTTCCAGATGGTGGCAGGTTAAGTATATAGATGGTTCTGATGATTTTATTTATGAATTCCTCCTGGATAAAGAATATAATTTATTAAAACTTAAATTTATAGATGAAGATACAGGCAGAGTACGGGAGTATACAGCTAAAGAAGATGATCTTGCTGTTTATAAAACAGCAGATATGAGAGCAATTGACGATTCTGAATACAAGGAATGGAAAACCGAGACAGTCAAAATTAAAACAGATGCCGGTACTTTTACAGCAGATCATATTGTACATCCAGAAGAAGATTTAAGTTATGAATGGTGGATATCCTCTGATGTCCCTGGTGAGATGATTAAATATGAATGGAAAGATTCAGAAGAAACTATAACTGGAGAACTTATAAATATTACCAGTGGTAATAAATCTGAACTTGGTGGTTTCTAGTTTTTTTATATCTGGTCTGAGTTTAATTAAATTCAGACTGATTTAGTTCTTTTTTATTTAAGTAAAATGTTAAGAGGCATAAATGAAAAAATTGATACCGGTTCTATTAGCAATACTCATAATCTCATGTACCTCAACAGGTAAAGTTGTCTCTAATAATGATAACTCTCCAATACCTCTTGATCCAGCAGTAGAACATGGTATCCTCGAAAATGGTCTGGAATATTTTATAAGACCAAATAGTAAACCTGAAAATCGAATAGTACTGCGTTTGGTAGTAAATGCAGGATCTATTCAGGAAGATAATGATCAGTTAGGCCTTGCTCATCTTATAGAGCATATGGCTTTTAATGGGACTACGAATTTTGAAGGTCATGAAATTATTGATTATCTTGAAAGTACCGGTATGCAGTTTGGTGCAGATATAAATGCCTATACGAGTTTTGATGAAACAGTTTTCAAAATAAATATTCCTGCAGATGATCCCAAAATGCTTCAGCAAGGGCTCACCATTTTAAAAGAATGGGCATTTGAAATTTCTTTTGTGGATGAAGAAGTAGATAAAGAGAGAGGTGTTGTGTATGAGGAATGGAGAGTAGGCCGAGGTGCTGATGCCCGTATGAGGGATGAATACTTTCCAGTACTCTTTTCCGGTTCCAGATATTCTAATAGATTACCTATTGGCGATATGGATATAGTAACTAATAGCTCCTATTCTACAATAAAGAGATTTTACACTGATTGGTACAGGCCTGAACTTATGTCTGTTATAGTTGTGGGGGAAGTTGATACCGAATCAGTTAAAAGTCAGATTGAAGAACTGTTTGGAAATTTTAATAACGGAAAAATTTCCAGAACAAGGGAAGAATATCCTGTCCCGGATAATACCAGTAGATCATATTCCATAGTATCTGATCCTGAAGCTACTGTAACAACACTGCAGATAATTTATAAAAATGATTCAAATCCTGAAAACAATCGAGAAGGATATCGAACTTACATAAAAAATATTCTTAATAATATAATGTTTGATCAAAGATTAAATGAGCTTACGAATCAGAATGAACCTCCTTATATTTATGCTTTTAGTGGTAACAGTAATCTTGTTCGGACAAAATCGGCATATACCATGGGTGCAGTAACATCAGAAAATGGAATTATACCGGCATTTAAAACACTTCTTATAGAAAATGAACGATTTTTACAGTATGGTTTTACAGAATCAGAATTTCAAAGAGCAAAAGATGATCTTCTTAGTTTTATAGAATCTGCTTACAGAGAAAAAGATAAGACTGAATCAATTAATTTTGTTCAGGAATTGACAAGTTATTTTCTAACTGAAACACCTTCTCCTGGTATTGAATGGGAAAGGGACGAGATAAATTTAATACTTTCAGACCTGACACTTAATGAAGTAATTGAAACAGGTATTTCTGTCAGAAATCAAAGTGATCCTGTTGTAATTATTACAGGTCCAGAAAAAAATAATATCATCTATCCAGAACTTTCTGTTCTTGATAAAATTTTTGATCAAATAAAATTGGAAAATATTAGTGTCTATGACGATGGGAATAATAGTAGCAATTTAATGACTAACGATCCAGCACCAGGTTCTGTTTTAACTGAATCCAGAGATAAGGCAGCAGAGTTTGATATATGGGAATTATCAAATGGCAGTAAAGTTATATTTAAAAGAACAAATCTAAAGAATGATGAATTACTTTTTTCTGCATTCAGTCCTGGGGGAACTTCACTTATTGAGGATGATGCTTATCTTTCTGCAACACTTGCTTCAAATCTTGTTCAGTTAAGTGGGCTTGGGGAATTGGATGTTGTTACACTTGGAAAAGTTTTATCAGGAAAACGTGTGAACCTTAATCCATATATAGGTACTTTGTATGAAGGCTTTTCGGGTTCTTCCATTCCTAAAGATGCAGAGACTTTATTTCAACTTTTAAATCTATATTTTACCTCAATTCATAGAGATAGTGTTGCTTATAATTCATTTTTAAACCGACTGGAGGGATTAATAGAGAATAGAGAAAGTAAACCTGAAGTAATATTTCAGGACGCTGTTAATGCAGCTCTTTATAATAATCATTTCCGTTCTTTGCCTTTGACAGTTTCAAGGTTAGACGAAATTAACCAAAAAAAAATGTATGACATTTTTGAACAACGATTTAGTAACCCTGAAGATTTTATATTCTTTTTTGTAGGTAATATTCCTGAAAATTTCAAATTATTGGTAGAGAAATATATAGCTTCTATTCCACCCTCAGGTGTAAAAGAAACATGGATTAATAGGAATATTGATATTATCTCAGGAGTAAATTCTCTTGATGTTTTTTCTGGCATTGAGCAAAAAAGCTCTGTAAATATTCTTTTTTCCGGTGATTATGAGTGGAATCTGGAAAATAATACTGCACTATATGCTTTAAGGGAACTTCTTAATATAAGACTTCGGGAAGAGGTTAGGGAGGATGCAAGTGGGACTTATGGAGTTCGTGTTTCTGCTTCAGCCATTAAGTCTCCTGTGGAAAAGTATCATCTGTCAATTGGTTTTTCATGTGACCCTGAAAGGGTTCAGGAACTTACAGACATTGTATTTAGTGTGATTACTGAAATTAAGGAATCACTGCCCAGTGACACCAATGTCACAAAAATAAAGGAAGGATTTCGTAGAACATATGAAGAGTCTTTAAAAGAGAATACTTACTGGCTTGGAATAATGGATGCTGTTTATCGATATAAGCTTGCAAGTTCTTATCTTTTGGATAAACCAGAAAGAAATGCAGCATTATCTGCAAAAATAATTTTAAATGCCGCAGTGAAATATCTTGATACTGAAAACTATTTTACAGCTGTTCTTTATCCTGAAAATTAATTTGTTTTAATAATTCTTCTGCAGCTTTTGAAAAAACAGTTGAAGCAGGTCTGTAATCAAAATTAATTATAATTCCCAATCCTCCGTTTATAGCCTCGTGGATAAAAGCTGATGTTAACTTTAAGTAAACTGATTTAATTATTTTTCCATCAGTATCCCTGAAGACAAGATTGTTCAGGTTGAAAGTTTTTGCTGCAGTTGAAACCTGTCTTGCAACAAGAGGCAGGAATGTTTTAATTAATTTAATATAAGATTTTTGATAATTGCTGTTTTTGCTTAGTAAATTTTTTATTTGGGTGTAACGGTCTCTTTCAGTAATTTCTATATTCTTTTTGGGAATAAAATCCAATAGTAGATTTAGAAGCTTGTCTGATTGAAAGAGTTTGTAGAGTGAAAAGTAAAACAGTAATAGTCCTCCGCTGTTATTAAGAGTAAAAATGTTAGATTCCTGTATTTTTATTAATACTATACTCAATTCCTTATCAAGTGCAGTTCCGGGGTCATGAGACATGGGTACAGAGAAAAGTGAAGATTCAGACTCCAGAGAAGCAATTTTTTGGCTAATTAATCTTTTTGCTTTTAAAAGTTGATGGCCAAGGGAATTGTTTTGGATTGAAATAATAAAATTTATAAGTTCTTTTTTCTGATTATCAGTAAATAAGTGGTAATCTTCAGTTTGACTTTCCTGAACGCTTATACCGGATAGTATTGCTATGTAGGCTGCAAGATTGCCCAGGGCCTCTTCAGCATTTGGAATTACCGGATGTGCTTTAAAATAAAACTTAATTAAATTAATCATTCTATCTGAAACATCTGCTGTACATGATATGCTTCGTAATAAGTCACTATGAACCATATCCAGTATTGTCGAAACAGTTCTTAATAGTTGTACAAGAATTGCAGGGTCTCCCTGTAGCAAATCCATTGATCTATCTTCCGGTATAAAGGCTATATTTTGGACATTGAAGTCTGCTGGCCTTATATGTTCTTCCTGGGGCATATTTTTATTATAGTTGCCAATTACATCTACAGGGTCAAATGTAATTTCTGAATAGCCCTTGTATCTATTATGCCACATGAAAATTTTATTTCTGCCTGTTGTTTTATAAGCTTCTTTAAGATAAGCCCCGGCAGCAACATGAGATACAGGTTCCGGGTTTGTTACAAGAATAAGGTGCTCTGAGAGAGTAAGAAAATTTAAATTTTCTTCAGCCTGTAACCCCGCTGGCATATCATATATTAGTAAATCGTATTTTTTATTTAATTCCTGAGCATAATCTGTTTCTATAAGTTCTTTTAGAATAATACTGTCAAAAGTCCCTGTTTTAGTTATAGGAAAAAGCAGGTCCAAATTAGGTAATATTTGAATGGTATAAGATTCAAGTGGTTTGTTTTTTAAAAGTTTTTGTTCTTTATTTAAATATAAATTTTTTGGAAGATCAAAAATAACAGCTATATCAGAAAGTGGATCGATATCTATAAGTCCTACCTGCAAACCTTTGCCTGCATAATATGCTGCCAGATTAGATGCAGTTGTTGTTTTACCAACTCCACCCTTCCCGGATGCAATAGCTAT
>JAOZPU010000130.1:0-2859 GCA_029932585.1 Spirochaetia bacterium
ACTTGAGCTTTGTTTTTACTTCCACTATTCCGGGGTTAATTGGCAATGAAGGGGATATTACTCTTGTTGCAACATCCAGATTTGCCTTAATTAGTTCGAAAGTGAAAACAAAAATATAGATAAAGAAATAGACGATAGCCCTGGGATTAAGTTTCATATCTCTGAAGACAGGGTGTCTGACAGAGAAAAAAACAGCTATTATCAAAGCTGCTCCTAAACCGGAAACCACAACCACCGGGGATAAAGAAGCATTCAGCAGCAGCCATATTCCCAACAGCAACAGCACTGAAATAAACAAATTCTTCATTTGTCCTCCAATATTTTATTTATAATTATTGAATGAAACTGATAATATTAAGCGATTATTATGATATTTACTATTGCAACAAAGGTCAAGATCATAACTTCTGTATATAATATTATTCCTATATCTTTTACTACAGCCAGTTATATATTACCATTTATTGATTTAATAATAATATTTTCACATTATATATTTATTTCAGTTTTAATTTTATAGTTTTTGGATTTATTTATATGTAATAGATTTTTTATTATTCATATATTCACATCTGCATTTATTATAATTGACATTGTATCTATTTGCTGACTATTGGAACAGGAAAAGAGATGTTTTTACTTTCGTGGACAAAAAAAAGCGACCCTTTACAGGATCGCTTTTTTTAAAATTTGTATGATTTTATTTATCTTTCAAAAAATCATCTATACCAATAGCAGCTTTATGACCATTTGCTATTCCATGAATAACATCAGGACCTTCAATAATATCACCACCAACAAAGAGCCATGGTAGTTTTGACTGGAAGGACTTCTTGTCTACAACAATACGCCCTCTTGGTCCAAACTCTAATTTATCTTTAATTTTATCAGTGTACTTAATATCCATTCCCTGACCAATTGATTCTACAATCATATCTGCAGGAAAAAATTTCTTATTGCCCATATCACACTGAGGATTAAACCTGCCTTCATCATCAAAAAGAGAAAGACACTTTGTAACATGCAGACCTTTTATCTGTCCATCTACAATCTCAATCTCCTTAGGTGCCCAGCCCGGATCAATAACAGCCTTCTCATCTCTGGCTTCAATTACCTCTTCATCATCTGCAGGCATTACATCTTCGGCTTCCAGACAAGTTGTAAGAACACTGACTTTACCGTATTTAATATTCTGAAGTCTTGCAAGGGTTCTGGTAATATCCATGGCAACATTTCCACCACCAATTACTACTATCTTTTCGGCAACATCTATTTCTTCACCATCTGTAACTTTTCGAAGAAGTTCAATTGACTGATAAACTCTTTTATTATCTGATCCTGGAACTCCTGTACTTCGACCAAGGTGAAGGCCTGTAGCAGCAAAAACAGCATCGTAGTCTTTTTCAAGCTTTTCCAGCTGAATATCTTCACCCACTATTGTGTCATACTGGACTTCCACACCAAGGGATAGAATATAATCTATATCCTTATCTATCTGATCATATGGCATTCTATATTCAGGAATACCGTATCGAACCATTCCACCAGGACCTTTTCGACTTTCAAAGATTTTCACACCGTATCCAAGAAGGGCAAGATAATGTGCTGCAGAAAGACCTGCAGGTCCGGCACCAATAATAGCAACTTTTTTACCATTTTCATTGATTTTATCAGTTCCAAGTATTTCTTTATACTTACCAGCTGGTACCTGATCTGCAATATACCTCTTCAACCACCTGATTGAAAGTGCATCCCCTTTATGATTAAGAGAACAAACAGTTTCACATTTATGTGTACATATTCGTCCGCAAATTTCAGGAAGTGGATTAGTTTCATACAGTATTCGTAAACCCTCTTCCATGTCATCTTCACGTACAGCTTTAATATATGCAGGAATACCCATATGAGCAGGACATGTTGCAGTACAAATACCACATTCCACACATCTGTCCGCTTCTTTCTGAGCCTGCTCTTTGGAATACCCTTTAATCATTTCAACAAAAGACTTATCTCTGTCTTCCGGATGAAGTTCTCCCATCTCTACTCTGGTTTCATTATAAAGATCGTATCCATCCTGCTTTCTATAACCAAGCTTATCTCCATCCCAGTCTTTCTTATCAACTCCAGGAATAAACCTGTAATCATCAGGGTTGGTTGTAGCCCATTTGAAGGTGTTTGTAAGAGAAAGAGAATTAGTAGTACAAACATCAACACAAAGAGCACACCAGCAGCATCGGCCGTAATCAACCAGGGGCCGAAGTCCCGAATCTCCATCCTTTGTTTCGATTCCTTCAACTGGAACCATATCAATTGCATGATTTTGGCAAATTTCTTCACATGTACCACAACCAATACAAACATCAACTTCATTAAAATGAAAACCTCTGTAGCGCGGAGCTCCTTTTACTTCTTCCGGTTTTTTAATAGTAACCGGTTCAACAAGTAGATTTTTCCATGCTGTAAAGGGCATTAAAACATCTTTAATACTCATACCTACCTCTCTATCTCAGGCGGATAAGTATGAAGTGACGACATCACTCCTGCTGTGTCCGCAATATTTACATTTATAGCTATTCTTTCCATCAGAGCAATTGCATGAGTATAGGAAGGGCCACGCACATTTATACGACGGGGATATCCACTACCGTCGGTAACTGTGTAGTAACCAAACTCACCACGGGTACATTCTGCTCTTTTATATGTCTCACCATTTGGAATCTTCCAGTGAAGAACATTGGGAACTTTAGCCATGAACTCACCTTTGCTTGGTATTCTTGGAACAATCTGTCTTATTAGATCCAGAGTTGTTAAAATATCCCGTCTACGAACGTCAGCTCTGTCAAAAACATCAGATTCTTT
>JAOZPU010000130.1:2959-8374 GCA_029932585.1 Spirochaetia bacterium
TGATATACACGTCCACCTGTTATTTCTTCGAATCGGTCAAGAACAAGATCCCTTGCCCAAATTGTCCATTGCCCTATAAGCCCCAAACCAAAGGAGCTTGCCTGTCCGCCAATCCATGCAAGATAGGACTGAAGTCTGGACATTTCCAAAAGAAGAGTTCTCATCCATTCAGCTGCATCAGGAACCTCTATTCCACCAAGCTCTTCAATAGTGGAAGCAAGGCAGTACTCATTAAAGTCCGGTTCAGGTACAGCTATACGTACACAAATAGGAAAACACTGGATAAACCTTCGTCTTTCCATTAGTTTTTCAAAACCTCTGTGAAGATACCCCACATGGGTCTTGCAATCCATTATTTCATCACCCTGGATTATAAGTTCCAGAGACATGTTTCCTGTCATACCTGGATGTATTGGACCCTGCCAAATTTTTGTAAACTGGCCGCTTTCCAAATCTATTTCAGGTTTTCCATCCGAATTATTTTCCGGAAATTTCGATCTGTCGCTTTCAAATTTAAACATTCCTAGCCCTCCGGATACATTTTTTTCTTCATATGTTCTGCAGGATCATTTGTAGATCTGCCTGATCTTGGAAAAAATGTATCTTCTGCATATTTAAGTGTGTCAAAATCCCTTCGATAGGGTGGAGGCCCATCCCAACCATCCAGAATGAAAGGTTCTTTCATTCTGGGGCTTCCAGGAAAAGAAATTCCAAACATTTCATACAGTTCTCTCTGATATGTAGCCATTGCTGCCCACAGATGATGAGCAGATGTCATTTCAGGATTGTCCCGTGGTATTTGAACCCTTACACCAAGATCAATTTTTTCTTTTGGATTATTAAGAAGATATGTAAGTTGAAATACCCCATCCTCCAACCAATCCACTGCTGTTAAAAGAACTAAGTGTTTAAAACCCTCATAGTCTCTTAAATGGGTTACAGTTTCAACAGCATGAATTTTATCGGTAGTAATGAAAGTTAAATCTTCTCTTTGATAAGTTTCACTTATTACCGGAAATTTTTCTTTTATTCTGTTAACTATTTCTTTCATTATTCCCCTCTACCAGTTAAAATCAGGCATATCCCAATTTTTGATAATCTTTTTCTGATTGCCCTTGTACCATTCAAACTCTTTTGCATACTTATCTGCTCCGGTACCCTTCCCCTCTTTAATGAGTTTTTTCAAAAGGTCAAACCCTGTTAAAAGAGATTCAGGTCTTGGCATACACCCTGCGACATAAACATCTACAGGCATATAATGATCAAGTCTGTTTATAGTATTGTAGCTGTCGAAATACATACCGCCATTTATTGTACAACTGCCGACACCCATTACATACTTTGGGCTGGGCATCTGCTCATAAGCTCTTATTGCAATTTTTAATGTTTTTATTGAAAGGTAACCTGAAATTATAAATAAATTAGACTGTCTTGGAGTTGGTCTCCACTGCACACCAAATCTATATGCATCATACTTTGGAGTCATTAAAGGTCGCATTTCTATAGCCCCACAACCTGTACCATAAGCAAGGACCCAAAGAGATTCACTTCTGGCCCAGTTTGCAAATTTTTCAATTATAGGTGCTGTTCCTTTCTGAGCTTCCGTTTTTGCTTCAGGAGTAGCTGCACAGTAATAATCCTGTAGGGGATCAACGTTAATTTCTTCATTATCCGGCCCATAGACCGTTCTTTTTTCTAAATCTTCTAAACTCATTTTATCCTCTTAACCTATCTGAAGTAAAATAATGGAGAGTAATCCCAGAACCAGAGGTACTTTTAAAAACCACCTGATGGACTGATCAACTCTAAAACGGGGAAATATTGTTCCAACAACAACCGACCACATGTACAGAAAAAATGCCTTAAGTATTAATTCCGGCCAGCTTGTAGCTCCACCGAAAAACATATTTACATAAAGAATATTCTTTGCAACAGTAAAAATTGCTCTGTTCGTTGAAAGAACACCTAAAAATGCACCATGATACTCTGTAGGAGGTCCTATTGGGATCTCCTGGGGTGCAAGGACAACATCAAAAGGAGACCTCATCATGGAACCCAGATATGCAAGCATTGCCGTTGCTGTTGCAACAGGGTTTGTAAACATAGTCCAGTGCAAAAATCCTCCCTGCTGGGATCCCACAATCTCTGTTAAAGAGAGACTTTGTGTCTGAATAAATACTGCAAGAAAAGAGAGCACTAAAGGGATCTCAGCAGCAGTTACCTGACCAAGTCCCCTGGCTACACCAATTGCAGAATAGGGTTGGCCACTCTCTCCTGCTCCAAGAGCCATACCCAGAGTTCCAAAAAACATAAAGTAGAGCAGCAGAACTGCATCTCCCGAAAAGGAGAAGTTACTAAACATTTCAGACCCATATATCAATGGAATAAACATAATCATCCCTACTCCACTTGTAAGCCGAAAAAGCGGACCCAGATAAAACATGACACCATGGGACACAAGGGTTTCCAGGGAATAATTCTTTACAAGATCAATATAGGGCTGATAAAACCTTATACCATATCTTTTATTAACCCTGGCATAAATTTTTCGAGTAATCCCGTTAAGCATAAGTCCTATATTTAAAACTATAAATAGCGATAATAGTGCATAAAGTAATTTAATAATTATGTGATTCACCACTTATCCTCCTATTGTGAATATAAATATTACAACCACGTAGAGAACGACATGATAAGCATAGCTCTGTCCGTTTCCGTTGTAGATTCGTCTGAAAAAATCAGATACAGCATGAAGTGCCTCTGAAACCGCATCCCAAAATTGAGTAACAAGGGGCATAGCCAAAAACCCAATAGCTTTTTGATAATGGGCAAAGAAATTATAGGAAAAATGGACTAATTCCGGCCTGGAAGGAGCCTCTCCTGAATAGAAAATATTAAACTGCTTTACCTTCTGAGTTCTCTTTCTGAATGAAATAAAGAGCACAAACAGGGCAACAAATATACCGCCAATTACATACATAATCATAGCACCGTCAAAGTACCCAGTTGGGGTTGTAGCTAATGTCCCATTCCAACTAAGAGCTCCTTCAGGGAAATACTTAGTTAGCATAGACCCTATAGGGCGAAGGAGAGTGTTAGGCTTCACTGACAGGTACATAATTACAGAAAGAAGAGTATAAACAGGAATTAAAAGCCATACATTTATCTCTGTAACCTTTCTAAGGTTGTCTTTTAACTGTCCAAGAAAAATTGTATGAATAAGTCTGAACAAATACAGGAATGCAATAATACCCGAGATCATAACAACAACACCCTGATAATAGAAACCATTTTCTATTAACAGGTTATAAGTAAGCCATTTTGCAGCATAACCAACCAGAGGAGGAACTCCTGCAAGAGTTATTATCGCTATCAGAACTGCAAAAAACGAAAATGGCATTCTTTTTATAAGTCCACCCATTTTATACATATAAGGAGTACCTATCCTAAGAGCAATTCCACCAATTACAAGAAACAATACTCCCTTATACAAAAAGTGAGTAAGTGAATAAGTTAGAGCTATAAGCCAACCGAGATGAGTCATAGTAGCAAGGCCAAATACAATATAACCAAGCTGTCCAATACTGGACCAGGCCAAAAGTCTCTTTGCACTCTCTTGAAAAGATGCTGCAATATTACCAATTAAGGCAGAAAGGGCTCCAATCCAACCAAGAGTAAACAGTATAGGACGGGCATAAGACGCCTCTGATCCCATTCCAAGAAGAACAATTATCATTCCAAAGACCCCGGCCTTAAGGAGTATTGCGGAAGCCATAAAGTGAATATCCGCAACAGCCTCTCCATGTGCACCAGGCAGCCATATATGCATTGGCAGAGAAGCAGTTTTAGTCATAAAACCAAGAAGCATTAAAGAATAAGCTAAAGTAGGAAATACTGTAATACCCGATAAAGCTTCCAGACTAAGGCTACCGGCACTGGCAAATGCCAGTGAAAAACCAAACATCATTGCATAGGAACCACCCATTGAAAAGAGCATATAACTGTACCCATGAGGCATTGATTTTTTTCCTCGAATAAGAAGAAAATAAGAACCAATAGACATCAGCTCCCAACCATAAAGAAGTTCAAGGAGGTTTGTTGCTTCAACCACCAGAGTTAAACCGGCAAACATAGCCAGAGCCATAGGGTAAAATCCAGCTCTTCGACCTTTGTAGTAATATCCTGAAGTAAGTGTTATTATAGCTCCTACAAGAAAAATTCCTCCAAAAATCATCCTAAACAGATCACCTTCAAACTTAGGGAAAATATAAAAGATATATGCAATTACACCAGCTATGGAGAAAGTATTTTTAACCCATGCAGGAAATACATCAATTAAAGCAATAAATAAAATGAAAGCAAGAGGTATGTAGTTCAAACCCTTTGAAGCTTCGTTAATAGTACTAACATAATAGCCAAGTACATAAAGTAAAATGGCAAATACTATTGGGGGCAAAACCTTGTATAAAGGCATTTTAAATTCCGGAAGCTCTTTATTATCAAGCTTAAGAGCATATCCAAACCATCTAAATAGATAGATTCCCTCTATAAATGATGCGAAAAGAATTATACCTGACCAGACAAACATATGTCCTTTAGCCAGAAGCATTATTAGTTCCCACTTAGCAAAAAACGATGGAAAAGGGGGGAACCCTACAAGAGCAAATACTGCTGTTCCAAAAAGTACCAGTAAAACAGGTTTCTTTCGAATTGCAGCCCATTTTTTAATATCTTCAGCTTTTACTATTCCTGCTATCCAGAACAAAATTGCTTTGGCAAAATAGTGACTTAAAAATAGACCCATGGCAATAAAATCTCTTTTATCACCCAGATATTCTGACAAGCCAAGAACTACCAGAAGAAGACCAATCTGGCCCACAGAGGAATAACCCAATAATCTTTTAGCATTCGACTGTTTAAGACCCATTAAGTTGGAGCCAAAAAAGGTTACAAGACCTGCAAGGGCTATTAGGGTATAAAATTGACCGCCACCAATGGGAAGAACTTTAGCCAAAGCCCAATAAGCTGCACCGGTACTTGCTGCAGATAACACTGCATTTATACCGGAAGGAGCTGCATGATAAACATCAATTGCCCATCCATTTGCAGGAAAAGGTTTTAACTCCAACAGAAGAGCTATAATAATTAAGAAAAAGGCCAGTACTCCACCCTTCATGGAAGTAATACCAGCTACAGCAAGAGAATCTATATTCAGAGATTCTCCAAAGTAATATGAAAAGATAATACCAAGCAAAAGGAAGCCGGAAATAAGGCCAGTTGCAATCATATACTTAAAACCAGCAGAAAGAGCCTTAATATCACTTGTGAGAACAATTAAACCGGCAGTTGCGATGGAAGCAATTTCCAGAAAAACAAAGAGATTAAATATGTCTCTTGTCATTATTATTCCGTTCA
>JAOZPU010000131.1 GCA_029932585.1 Spirochaetia bacterium
AGGTTGTTGTTACCTTCTTCCTTTACTAAATGTACCATTTGGAGTAAATCCACCCTGGCTTTTAGTGTTTCTTCCTCTTTGACCCATTTGAGATACCTGTTGATTGCCTCTTCTGGAATTGTTATTGGCAAACCTGTTTTCACTCTGCTGGTTTACTCTTTGACCATTTCTTCCAAAGTCATTGGATACATCTGCAAGATCGTAAGTTTGTCCATCAATTGTTGCACTTTTTAACACTAGATTTTTAGTTGATGCATCATTGTCCAGTCTTAAACCTTCTGCTTCAAAACCCTCTACAGTAATTTCCATACCATCCTGCAGGTCTGCTGCATAAGATAATCGGTAAGGGTAAACCAGTTCGTAAGTGTCATTTCCAACTATCAGTTCTACATGACCACCTTCTACCAGATTTATAGTTCCTGTAACTGTTGTTGCCACTTCACTTAAAACTACATCTGACTGATACTGCCCCTGGCCCTGTGACCATGGTATTGTGCTTTCTTCTGCAGCACCTGCCGCAAAAACTGCCATTGCTGCTAATGTAATTAATGCGATTGTAAATGTTATTTTCTTCATAATCTTTTCTCCTTGTATATGTTGCTTTATTGTTTCTGATACAGAATATAGGGGGAGTGTATGAATGAAGTATGAATTGGGTATGGAGTTTTGAAGAAATTGTGAAAACTTTACTTTTATCCTTTTTAGTTGCTATAATCCACCTTATGAAATATAAAACTCTATTATTCGATCTTGACGGAACAATCCTGGATTTTTCAAAAACAGAAGAAGCTGCTATAAATGCTACATATAAAATTGTTTTTGAAACAAAACCAGCAGAAAATTTACTTTCTGTATATCACAAAATTAATTCTGGCCTTTGGAAGGAGTTTGAGAAAGGAAGTCTTGAAATTAAGGATCTTAAAAAGAAAAGGTTTAGTGATCTATTTGTTTACTTTGATCTTAATGCTGATCCTGAAAATTTTAGTAATATATATTTATCAGAATTAGGAAAAGGTGGCTATCTTCTTGAAGGTGCTATGGATATTCTTAATTATTGTAAAAAAAACTATCGTCTTGCTGCCATTACAAATGGTATAGGGGATGTTCAGCGCTCAAGAATTGATAAAGCAGGAATTGGTAAATATTTTGAGACAGTTATAATTTCTGAAGATATAGGAATAGCAAAGCCTGACCCTGAAATTTTTACTATTGCATTTGAAAAAATGAAATTAACAAAAAAAGATGAAGTTCTAATGATAGGGGATAGTTTGTCTTCGGATATTTTAGGTGGAATAAATGCTGGTATAGATACATGCTGGATTAATGGACATAATATGAAGTCTGGTGGCATAGAACCCACTTATACAATATCCAATATTAGTAAACTAAAAGAAATTCTAAATCAATAACGGAGCATAGTAATGTCGAATAATTTTATAAAAGAATTAAATAACAGGATACTTTTTCTTGATGGTGCCATGGGGACTATGATTCAGCGGAAGAAATTAACTGAAGCTGATTTTAGAGGGAATAGATTTACAGAACGAGATGAAGATCTAAATTTACAGGGTAATAACGAAGTTCTTAATCTTACCCAGCCAGAAATAATAACAGAGATTCATGCTGCCTTTTTAGATGTTGGGGCAGATATAATAGAGACAAATACATTTAACTCGACGTCTATTAGCCAGGCCGACTATGGTTTAGAGGATCTGGCATATGAGTTTAGTTTTGAAGGTGCAAAAATTGCAAGAAAGATTGCTGATATTTATACAGAAAAAACTCCGGATAAGCCCAGATATGTTGCCGGTGTTCTTGGACCTTTAAATAAAACCCTTTCCCTTTCGCCGGATGTAAATAATCCTGGTTATAGAAGTGTTACTTTTGATGAAGTTGTTGAATCTTACACAACAGCAGTAAAAGGTTTAATTGACGGTGGAGCGGATCTCCTTCTAATAGAAACAATTTTTGATACCTTAAATGCTAAAGCAGCAGTCTATGCAATAAAAGCCTATTGCAAAATTAAAAAAATAGATATTCCTATTATGATTTCCGGAACAATTACTGACAGTGCCGGTCGTACTCTTTCCGGTCAGACCCCAGAAGCCTTCTGGCACTCTTTAAGTCATGCAGAGCCATTCAGCTTTGGTCTTAACTGTGCCCTTGGGGCAGAAACTATGAAGCAGTATATAGAAATTCTATCAGAAACAGTGGATTGCTTTATTAATGTTCATCCTAATGCAGGTTTGCCTAATGAACTTGGAGAGTATGATGATTCTCCTTCCCATATGGCCGGAATTCTTGCAGATTTTGCTAAAGACGGACTTGTAAATATTGTTGGTGGTTGTTGTGGTACTACACCGGAACATTTAGAAGCTATTGTTAAGGCAGTTAGCCCTTATAAACCCAGGAGGCCAAATATAAAAAAGAGATCAACTTTTCTTAGTGGTCTGGAGCCACTTGAAATTAAAGAGGATTCTCTTTTTGTAAATGTAGGTGAACGCACTAATGTTACTGGTTCTGCAAAGTTTCGAAGGCTTATAACAAATAAGGAATATGAAAAAGCTTTAGAAGTTGCAGTGAACCAGGTCGAAAATGGTGCTCAAATAATAGATGTAAATGTAGATGAAGCTATGCTTAATTCAGAGGAGGAAATGGTAACCTTTCTAAATTTAATGGCATCTGAACCTGATATATCCCGTGTTCCTGTAATGATAGATTCATCTAAATGGTCTGTTCTTGAAGCAGGTCTAAAATGTCTTCAGGGTAAGGGAGTAGTAAATTCCATTGATCTTAAAGATGGTGAAGCCTCTTTTATTGAACGTGGGGAAAAAATAAAGATGTATGGAGCTGCTGTAGTTGTTATGGCTGCAGATGAAGAGGGTCAGGCTGATACTCTGGAGAGAAAAATTGAGGTGTGCAGCAGAGCTTATGATATTCTTGTTAATAAAGTAGGGCTGCATCCTGAGGATATTATTTTTGATCCGGCAATTTTTGCCATAGGAACAGGTATAGATATTCACAGAAACTATTCAGTAAACTTTATAGAGACTGTAAAATGGATTAAAAAGAATCTTCCTTATTCCCTTGTTTCCGGTGGTGTCAGTAATGTATCTTTTTCCTTTCGTGGTAATAATCCTGTTAGAGAGGCTATAAATTCTGTTTTTTTGTACCATGCTGTAAAAGCAGGTATGGACATGGGAATAGTTAATCCCGGGCAGCTGACGGTTTATGATGATATAGAAAAAGAGCTTCTGGAAAGAGTAGAAGACCTTGTTCTTAACAGAAACCCGGATGCCACAGAAAGGCTTTTGGATGTTGCAGATTCCTTTAGTTCTCAAAAAACAGCAGAAAAAGAGGATCCCCAGTGGCGTAAACTGGATATAAATGAACGCCTCTCTTATTCTCTTGTAAAAGGACTAACTTCTTTTATCGAGGAAGATGTTGAAGAAGCCAGAAAAAATATGTCCCAGGCAATAGAAGTTATTGAAGGTCCTCTAATGGGTGGTATGGGAAAAGTTGGACAACTGTTTGGAGATGGGAAGATGTTTCTTCCCCAGGTTGTAAAAAGTGCAAGGGTAATGAAAAAAGCAGTATCTTTTCTACTCCCCTATATTGAAGAAGAAAAAGCAAATTCAGCTTCTGTTTCCAATGGTAAAATTGTTATGGCAACTGTAAAGGGCGATGTCCATGATATTGGAAAAAATATTGTAAAAGTTGTTCTACAGTGCAACAATTTTGAAATTATAGATCTTGGAGTAATGGTTCCTGCAAAAACTATTTTAGATACAGCCGAAAAAGAAAATGCAGATATTATAGGTTTAAGTGGTTTAATTACACCTTCACTTGAAGAGATGGTTCATATTGCCAGAGAAATGGAGAAAAGGGGTATGGATTTGCCTCTTATGCTGGGAGGAGCTACAACCTCAGACATTCACACTGCTGTAAAAGTTGCACCAGCATACAGTGGTGTAGCTATAAGGGTAAAAGATGCTTCTTTAGCTGTCGGTATTTCGGCTCGGCTTATTGAGAAAGATTCCATTTTAGAGTTCAAAAAAGAGATTGAAGAGCATCATAATGTAATTAGAGATCGAAGAAAGAATTTTAAGGTAGATTACTATTCTTTGGCTGAGGCAAGGGATAAAAAACTAAAACTTGACTGGGATAATTATACTGCTCCCGTTCCTGATAATCCGGGAGTTCATATTTTAAAAAATGTATCAATTGAAACTCTTAGAGAATATATAGACTGGAAAATGGTATTACAGGCATGGGAGATAAAGGGCCAGTATCCTGAAGTTCTGGATGATGGCCTAAAAGGAAAAGAAGCACGTAAATTACTTAAAGATGCAGAATCTATGCTTAAGTTAATGGAAAAAGAGGGTATAGAAGCAACTGGTGTTTATGGAATATTCCCTGCAAATTCCAATAATGAGGATGGCATAGTTATCTTTGATAATGAAGATCGAAATAACAGTATATCTGTTCTTAATACATTAAGGCAGCAGAGGAAACAGGTTACAACAGAAAAATGTATTGCCTTAAGTGATTTTATTGCACCAGCTGGTGTTCCTGATTATTTTGGAGCCTTTGCTGTTACTGCGGGAAAGGGTGTTGAGAAATTAGCCAGTGCATTTGAAGTAAAACATGACGATTACTCTGCTATTATGATTAAGATAATGGCAGATCGTCTGGCAGAAGCTTTTGCTGAGTATCTTCATCAGCAGGTAAGAGTTAAGTTCTGGGGGTATAACTCTGATGAGAAATTAGACCTTAATGAACTTCTTCGTGAAAAATACCAGGGTATTAGACCTGCTCCTGGTTATCCTACTTGCCCTGGACATATAGATAAATATGTAATTTGGGATATTTTGAAAGTAGAGGAAAATATTGGAATAAGTCTTACAGAAAGTGCCATGATGGTTCCTGCAGCCTCTGTATCGGGGTTTTACTTTGCCAACCCGGAGTCCAGGTATTTCAGTATAGGGAAAATTACTAAAGAGCAGATAGAATTCTGGGCTAAGGAGAAAGATATATCTATGGATGAAGCGCATAGATGGCTTTCCTCTGTAGCAGCAGATTAATTATTATTTAGTTGCAAAGGGATCTGGTTTTAAGTATTATTTGTTTCGTTCATCTGAATTAGAGTTAGGAGTTTTTCAATGAGTTTAAAAGGTTTTTCCTTAAAAATAATTATTTTAGTTATGTCTGTTTTCCTGGTTGCTGTACCTATAATTATTTTTGGTGTTATTGAATTTAATGTAGCAGCAGATAGAGCCAGTTCAGATGCTCAGGATTTTATTAAAAATGATATTCTTGCAACACAACGGAATGTTCAGGTTGTTTTTGACAGTGTTCAGACAAAAGTAGAGTCCGATTTAATTCTTGCAGAACTTGCACTCCATTCTTCTGGTAGTGTTTATCTGGATACAGAAAATACTATTGAAATGGAGGCCGTAAACCAAATATCAAAAGAAAGTTCTCAAATTTTACTTCCGGTTATGATGGTGGGAGAAAATACTCTTGCATATAATTACACTATAGTGGATGAAATTCAGAACCATGTGGGTGGAACTGCTACTATTTTTCAGGTTATACCCGAGGGTCTATTAAGAATATCTACTAATGTACTAAAAGAAGATTTTTCCAGAGCTGTAGGAACATATATTCCAAAAGCCTCTCCTGTTTACACAACAGTTATGAAAGGTGAAACATTTTATGGAAGGGCCTATGTTGTAAATGCCTGGTATATTACAGCTTATAAACCACTTTATGATTTTGATGATAATCTTATAGGGGTTTTATATGTTGGTGTAAAAGAGGCTCCTTATAAGCAGAGAGTTTTTACAGGTTTGTCAAAAAAAAGTCTTGGGAATAGTGGTTATTATGAGGTTATTGATGGCATAGGATACTATGAGATGTCTTTGAAAAAGGAGATGTCCGGTAAAAATGTTTTTGATATAGAAGATGTAGATGGCAATAATATTATGCGCAGACTGGTGGATTCTGCTGTTAAATTAAAATATGGTGAACTTGGAAGTGTAAGTTATAATTGGAGAGAATCAGCAGGCATTAAAATAAGAGAAAAAACTTCTACTTTTGTCTATTTTGAACCCTGGAATTGGGTAATAACAGCAAATATATACAATGATGATCTTGTTGGTGAAAGAGTAAGTGAAGATTTACTTAGAATTATTTTAATTATTGCTGTTTTTTCAGTTATAGGGATTATTATTGCAATTTTTATTGCCAGAGCTATATCCGGTCCTCTTATCTATACTCAGCAGGCTGTAGAAGGTATAAGTGGTGGAAATCTTACCCGTCTTATTAAAATAAAAACAGGGGTTAAAGAGATTAAACTTCTTGGGGATAGTATTGATACAGAGCTAATTCCAAAAATTAGTGGAATAATAAAAGAAATTTTAAACTCTGTTGCTGTCAGCAGTAATATAAGCAGTATTATGCAGAATTACTCTCTTGATGCTGGTGATGTATCCAGAAGGCTTAATGATCAGGTAGTAAAAATAAATTCTGATATAGGGTCTCTTGATGGGCAAATATCTGAAGTTTCTTCTGCTGTAACAGAGATATTGGCAACTATAGAAAATCTTGTTTCTCATATTGCCGGCCAATCAAGTGCGGTTTCACAAACTTCTGCCGCTATAGAAGAGATGACTGCATCAATTAATAGTATAGCAAAAATTGCTGCAGAAAAATCTGAAGCAACCAGGGGATTAATTTCAACTGTGGAAGCAGGGAAAAATAAGGTTACTGTTTCAAATACTCAAATAAAAGATATATCTGAAGATGTTGATAATATGATGGACATAATTGGAGTAATAAACAGTATAGCCGCTCAGACAAATCTTCTGGCAATGAATGCGGCTATTGAAGCTGCCCATGCAGGTAAATACGGTATGGGTTTTGCTGTTGTAGCTGATGAAATTAGAAAACTTGCAGAATCATCAGCAACAAATGCAAAGGTTATTTCAACATCTTTAAAAAATGTTGAAGGTAAAATGGGTCTTGTTTTTAATGCAGGAGAAGAGAGTGAAAAAGCATTTATAAATGTATCAGACGAGGTTACAAACTTTGTTAATGCATTTACAGAAATAACAAACAGTACTACTGAAGTGTCTGAAGGAAACAGAGAAATCTTAAACGCAATTGATTCTCTTATGCAGATTTCCCAGGAAATTTCTGATGGGTCCTCTGAAATTAAATTAAGTTCTGTGGACATTAATAATTCTGTAAATACAATTAAAGAAGCCTCCGGAAGGGTATCAGGTGAAATTGGAAATATTAAATCTGGCCTGGATGCAATTTCTGTTGCCCAACAGGATATTATTAAAACAGTAGACTGGAATAGTGAGAATCTTAATAAGATAGAGAAGCTGGTTAACTTCTTTGATCTTATGAAGGAAACAGAAGTCTCAGAAGAGAGTAAGTTGAATTTCTTTATTACTGATATACTTGTTCATCATCAAAAGTGGTTAAGGGATGCGTCCAAAGCTATTGATGGTGATTTGAAATTAGATAGTGATAGGGTTTCTGACTATGAAGGCTGTCGTCTGGGAATCTGGCTTTATGGTGAGGGAACAGAACTATTTGGAGAAAAAGAACAGTTTAAAATAATTTTAGAAAAACATAAAGAATTTCATATGGTTGTTCTTAATATGGCGGGGAACCTGGAAAAAGGTGATATGCCGGAAGTCTTTATAAATTATGGTCAGATTCGTTCAAATTATAGTAAGATAGTTTCAAGTTTTCGTGAATTATTAAATGTTTAGAGTAAACTAATCTTTTTCTGAGGGTTTATAGGATGTTACTTCTATTTTTGCAGGGAGATCTTCCCAACCCTCGAAAAGGACTTCTCCTGTTATAGTTATATTTTTGTTTTCTAATTTTTTGTTATAATAGCTTGTCATTTCTAAAAGTATTTCTCCTTCAAGTAGAAATGTCCGGCCTCCTAAAGAAGTAAAAAAAAGGTTTTCTTTATCTTTACCATTTTCTCCTGCAATAAATTTAATACTTCCGGTTAGAGTAATTATATCTCCCCTTCGAATTTGAATACACTGGTATGTTTCTGCTCCTTCAGGTCTATTTTGATTAAATAGATTAGCAGATAGAGGTTTATCCTGAGTATGAGCAAAGGATATTAGCATTATTAGCAGTATTAATAAAAAAAATTGTTTCATAGAGTAGTATTATCAATAAAAAAATAAATTGTATATATAGTGAAATCTAAAAAGACATAATTATTAACATTGT
>JAOZPU010000132.1:0-2855 GCA_029932585.1 Spirochaetia bacterium
ACATTTGTTTCTGCACTGCTTGCAGTCATTTTAAATGTATCACTTGAATGGAATGGCTGACCATCCAGGGGTGTTAATCTGACTCCCATACTCGTGGGGACAAGCATTGCATATTTACAGTTATCTCGCAGTTTAATACTCATTTTTTTTCTCCATATTTTTCTTATTCATCAATCTAAAAACAATGGTTTTATATGTCTTTCATACAAGTTTTCTGTAACATTTTTACCAACAATTTCAGAATTGCTGGCCAGAGCATTAAGATATTTGTCTCCCATTTCTGACGCAACCTTGTATCCCACATGAAGCAGCTGTCTTAGGTGCATATTATATGCAGGATTATTCTGATCATGCCGTAAAGCAGATGCATACTGCTCTCCTGTCCATAAATCAACTTCAGAAGCAGCAGGTAATTTGGTTTTATCAATATCAATTACTGTTGCATAGGGTTCAGCAAGTTCTTCGTATCTGTTAAGAGCAGAGCTGTAAACCTCTTTTGCAATTGTAAGACCATTTGAACCAGATTCTGCAAGACCTATCAGCTCTTCCAGCCAGGTTGTTCCGGCAGTTTTTACGTGGACTCCAGCATTATACTTACGTATGTTTTTCCGAATAGAAGGGTAAATCGAAAATTTATCACTTCCTGAATGGACACTAAGTTTGAGATTTTTTGCTAGGTTAAACTTATCTACAGCCCAGGCAATTACACATATATCATCATTAAACTCTCTGTCAAATTTTTCAAGGTCACCAATATAATCCACTCCCTTATTAAATCTACCGGTAAACTTCGGCGCAATAGTTTGTGCAGGAATTCTTTCTTTGGCAATTGCAGAAAGAATAAATAAAAGCTCTTCCGGAGTTTGGGGCAGATCAGTTTCATCCATGGAAACTTCGGTAATAAAATTGCCTTTTCCTTTTTTTTCTTCAATGTGTCTGTAAATTCTGCCAGCTTCTTTTACTGCAAATAAATATCGCTCTGCAATTTGTCTTATACTTTCTTCTGTAATTATTAGAGGATTGTCTATTCCTGGAATATTGATCTCGCCAGTAAAGATAATGTTTTCTTTAACAAATTTTTCTACCTCATCTTTGTCTGTTTTCTCTCCAATAAAATCTGCCACATCCAGGGTAAAAAAATCAGAGGAGTTCATAAATAGATCCACTGTTTTAAGACTTATATGATCTGCATCCACATAATAGCTGCCTTTCCAATTTAATGTTTTAACAGCATTATCTGCAGCAATTCTTACAGAAGCAGGATCTGTATGAATAATTGCATGTTCACGGTAGGACTTGTTCCAGATAATTGAAATCTCTTTACCTGCTTCTTTTGCCTTAATTACAGATTTTAGTTGGGCTTCCGCCTGTTTTCCGAATCTGTCTCCAGTTCCCATTGAGTACTTTTCAAGTTTCATTTCTATATCCCCTAATCTAAATCTATATCAAAATAATTTACAGCGTTGTTAAAACTAATATCCTCTACCATTTTCCCAAGAAGATTATAATCTTCCGGAGCTTCTCCATTCTCTACCCAATTCCCAATAAGGTTGCAGAGTATTCTTCTAAAATATTCATGTCTTGGAAATGAAAGAAAGCTTCTTGAATCTGTAAGCATTCCTACAAATCTGGAAAGAAGTCCCAGGTTGGCAAGGGCACTCATCTGCATCTCCATTCCGTCTTTTTGATCGTTAAACCACCAGCCTGAACCAAACTGAATTTTCCCTGGGATTCCTCCATCCTGAAAGTTCCCAATAATGGTACCTATCAGATAATTATCCCGTGGATTGAGAGAATAGATAATTGTTTTTGGAAGTTCGTCTGTTTTATTCAGACTATCAAGAAATTTTGATAGAGGCATTGCAACTTCACCATCAGCAATGGAATCGAATCCTGAATCAGGACCAATAGTTTTGTACATTTTGCTGTTATTGTTTCTCATTGCGCCAAAATGAATTTGCATTGTCCATCCTTTTTTGGAATTCATCTTTCCTATTTCCTGAAGTACAGCTGTTTTAAGCTTAACAATTTCTTCTGATTCAAGAGTGTTACCATTTAGTATTTTTTTAAAAAGTTTATCCTGCTCATCTGAATTTGATTCTTTGTATATAGGAAGCACCAGAGCATGATCAGATATTCTGCACCCATTGGCATGAAAAAAATCATGTCTGTTTTTTAGTGCATCCAGATAGGAATCGTAATCTGTAATAATTATTCCGGAAACACTGGATAGCTTTTCAAGATATTTATTTAACTCAGCTGTGTTCTCAAAGCCAAGAGCCTTATCCGGTCTATAGGTTGGAAGAACTTTTGTATCCAGATCTCTGTCTCTTTTAATTTTAATATGATGTTCCAAAGAATCTATAGGATCATCTGTAGTACAAACTACTTTTACATTGGATTTAGTGAGGAGTGATTTTACACTGAATTCATCTTTCTGCAGGGAATTCATTGATTTACTAAAAATATAGCGTGCTGATGATGGAGACAAAATATCAGTAATACCGAAGTATCTCTGCAATTCCAGATGGGTCCAGTGATAGAGGGGGTTCCCAATTGTATAGGGAACTGTTTCTGCCCATGCTTCAAATTTATCAATATCAGAAGTATCTCCGGTTATAAGAGATTCAGAAATACCATTTGTTCTCATGGCCCGCCATTTGTAATGATCACCATTCAGCCATATTTGTGAAAGGTTATCATATTTTTTATCTTCTGCTATTTCAGAGGGTGGAAGATGGCAGTGGTAATCAAAAATTGGCATGTTTTTGGCATACTCATGATAGAGTGTTACTGCTGTTTCTGAATTAAGAAGAAAGTCTTCGTTTAAAAATGGTTTCATTGAAACCCTCCTG
>JAOZPU010000132.1:2955-5752 GCA_029932585.1 Spirochaetia bacterium
TTATCTATAAGGTATCCGCCATCCACAGGTAATGTTACTCCTGTTATAAATCCGGAAGCCTTAGAAGATGCTAAAAATACAACTGCACCATATAGATCTTCAGTTTCACCAAATCGGTTGTAAGGTGTGTGGCTAATTATTGATTTGCCTCTTTCTGAAAGTTTTCTATTTTCATAGTCTTCGTATAAAAGCCCTCTGTTCTGGTGTCCAATAAAAAATCCTGGTGCAATGCCATTTACTCGTATACCGTAAGGTGCAAACTCTTTTGCAGCACCCATTGTTAAGTTTAATACTGCAGATTTAGCTGCATCATATGCCCATACACCGGAAAGGGGGATGTAGGAAGCTGCCGAAGCGACATTTATAATGGAGCCCTTAACTTTGTTTTCAATCCAGTAGGATGCAAGAACCTGGGTAGGAATCATCAACCCTCCTAAAAGATTCATCTTTAATACGTCTTCAAAGACTTCCATATCTGCATCAATAAAAGAGGATTTACCTTTGTTTCCTCCTGCTCCATTTATAAGTACAGTGGGTATACCAATCTCCTTAATAATTTTTTCCAGTCCCGATTTTACAGATTCCTTATCTGAAACATCTACTTTATATGCAAAAACACTATTTCTGGTATTAGTTTGTTTTTCTATTTCCTCTATTGTTTCGTCAAGAGGAACTGTCTTTCCTCTGCTCCAAAGAACAACTTTTGCTTCTGCATTCAGCAAAGCTTTGCAAAAAGCTTTTCCTATAGTTCCGGTTCCACCTGTGATAATTATAATTTCTTCTTTTAAATCAAATAAGCTGTTCATTTCCAATCTCCTATGCTGGTATATAGTTTAAGCTAGTATTACTTCCATCCCTAATTTTGACAGATCTTCGGAATTTTTAAAATTTGAATCTGTTATTAGAATATCAATTTCACTTGACCTTGCAAAAACAGAAAAAGCTGAACGGCCTTGTTTTGTACTATCTCCAAGAATTATTCGTCTTCCTGATACTTCCAGAACCTGCTGTTTTAATTGGGATTCCATTATGTTTTGAGCAGAAAATATTCCTCTTGAAAGAATCCCTGAAGTACCCAGAAAACAGGTTTCTATTTGAAAATTTTTTAAAGATTCTATGGCAATTGGGCCAAGAAATGAACCAGCTTCTTTTCTATAATTCCCTCCCAGAGATACGAGGGATATTCCTGATTCCTCAGCAAGAATATTCATAACATCTATAGAATTTGTAATTACCCTAATAGACATATCTTTTATCTCCTGGGCAAGATGTCTGCAGGTGCTTCCTGAATCGATATAAATTGTATCTTCTTCTCTCAAGAGTGATTTTGCTTTTTTTGCAATTCTAATTTTTTCTTCAATATTTGCAGTTTTTCTTAAATTTAACGTTCTAAGAGTGCTGCTGTTTTCCGCAAGTCTTGCGCTTCCATGGGATCTTAAAATAAAACCCATCTCTTCGAGGGTATTAAGATCTTTGCGAATGGTAACTTCTGATACATTTAACCTGTTTGTTAGTTCCTGAACAGAAATTGTCCTAAGTCTGGAAAGAATTTTTAAAATTTCCTCGTGCCTGGGTAGATGTTTCATGATTTCGTTTCCTTTCGAAATACAGAATATAAACAAATCATTATTATGTCAATATATGTTGTGTTTGTAATAATAATCGTTGCTTAAGCTTGACCTAAGTATATATAATTATTACAATTTCATATCTTTTTAAAATACGAAAGTAAGGGAAAGCTTAATTATGATTGCTCTAGAGGAAACTCTTATTGACTTACAGCCTAATAACGAATTTTTTATAGGGATTGATTCTGATGGATGTGCATTTGATACTATGGAAATTAAGCACAAAAAATGTTTCGCACCTATTTTTATAAATCATTTTAATCTTCAATCAGTTTCTAAATATGCAACAGAAACATGGGAATTTGTAAACCTTTATTCAAGAACACGAGGAACAAACAGGTTTGCAGGGCTTATAACTACTTTGGATCTCCTTGCAAAAAGAGATGAAGTTATAATGGAAAAACTTCAGGTCCCTGAATTTAAAAGTATTAGAGATTGGATAGCAAGAGAATTGAAACTTGGAAACCCTGCATTAAAAAGGGCAGTAGATGAAACCAATGATTCTGATCTTTCCAGATTGTATAATTGGTCCTTCGAAGTTAATGAATCAATCGGGAGAATTGTACGAAATATACCTCCCTTTTCATATGTTAAAAAAAGTCTGGAGCAAATAACTAATAATGCTGATGCCATAGTTATTAGTTCAGCTAATCAGGAATCTCTTAACAGAGAATGGTCTGAAAATGACCTCGAACAATATGTAAGGTTTATTGCAGGGCAGGAATCAGGAAATAAAAAGGACTGCTTTAGTCAGGCTGCCAAGGGTAAATATTCACCTGATAAAACACTGATGGTAGGAGATGCGCCTGGAGATATGGCAGCTGCAAAAGCCAATAACGCACTTTTTTTCCCTATAATTCCAGGAGAAGAGGAAAAATCATGGGAGTTGTTTTATAAAGAGGGTTTAAATAAATTCTTTGAAGGAAGCTATGTCGGTGAATATGAATCTCAATTAAAAAGAAGATTTTTAGCACA
Organism: Spirochaetia bacterium; assembly: GCA_029932585.1. Taxonomy (GTDB): domain Bacteria; phylum Spirochaetota; class Spirochaetia; order B11-G9; family B11-G9; genus JAJRQE01. The sequence goes on from JAOZPU010000132.1 coordinate 5,559, forward strand.
TCTACCTGAACATCCACCCTGGCAGAGATAATAAGAGAGGAAAGTATGATATATTTTCAAAAGGGTGGAGAGAATTCAATATTAACAGATATTGATTTAAAAGAGAGCCTTATTGAAGCATTGAAGAAATTGGGATCAGGAAAAAAATTAGATAAAGTTCTGATAATTCCTCCGGATTTTACCCGTTTCCATTC
>JAOZPU010000132.1:5852-8230 GCA_029932585.1 Spirochaetia bacterium
GATTTTAGCTGGCCTGCACAGGTTAATTCTCTTCTTGTAGAAGGTGATTTTGATTTAATTCTTTCCATTGGTCAGGTTGTTCCCCATGAAGTTGTGGGTATGGCTAATTACAATAAAAATATATTTGTTGGTACCGGAGGTCGTGAAGGTATCAATAAGAGTCACTATATAGGTGCTGTTTATGGTATGGAACGGTTAATGGGAAGAGCTGATACTCCTGTTCGGGCTGTTTTAAATTATGCAAGTGAAAAATTTGCTCAGAATTTGCCCATTGTATATATTCAAACTGTAATTGATATGGATGAAAATGGAGAGCTTGTAACCAGAGGGTTATTTATTGGTGATGATTATGAGTGTTTTCAAAAAGCATCTGAACTATCCTTAAAAGTAAATTTCAAGATGCTTGAGAAACCTCTTAAAAAGGTTGTTGTTTATCTGGATCCTGAGGAATTTCGAAGTACCTGGCTTGGCAACAAAAGTATTTACCGAACAAGAATGGCCATTGCTGATGGTGGAGAATTAATTGTTCTTGCTCCTGGAGTTAAGGAATTTGGGGAAGATCCGGAAATAGACAGACTTATTCGTAAATATGGATATTATGGCACTGATAAAACTCTGGAGTTTGTTAATAAGAATAAGGAGCTTCAGGATAGTCTTGGAGCAGCGGCCCACTTAATTCATGGTAGTTCGGAAGATCGTTTTTCCATAACATACTGTCCTGGTTATCTAAGTAAAGAAGAGATAGAAAGTGTAAACTTTAAATATGGAGCTCTTAAAGAGATGGAAAAGATATATAATCCTGCAGAATTGGATGAAGGATACAACACCCTTGCAGACGGTGAGGAGATTTTTTATATTTCAAACCCGGCTTTGGGTTTGTGGGCACATAAAAATAGATTTTAAGGAAGATAATACGGGCGATACAAAGTATCGGGTCTGGTCGCAAACAAGTTTGCTGCTCGACCATGCGTCCTTGGAACCCGTATCAGTCTTATAGAGGAGATAAAAATGAGTAAATCGGATATAGGCCTTATAGGTCTGGCAGTAATGGGACAGAATTTAGTTTTAAATATGAATGACCATGGCTATTCAGTCGCTGTATACAATAGAACAGCACAGAAAGTTGATGATTTTCTTAATGGACCAGCTGCGGGCAGAGAAACTATTACTGGAGCTCATGATCTGGCATCCTTTGTGGAAGAGCTGAAAAGCCCCCGGAAGGTTATGCTTATGGTTAAGGCTGGAGAGGTTGTCGATCTATTTATTGATCAGCTTGTTCCTCTCCTTGAGGAAGGGGATATCATAATTGATGGAGGAAACTCACACTTTCCGGATACAAACCGAAGAACCCTTGAATTAGAGAAAAAGGGTTTGCTTTTTATTGGTACAGGTGTTTCCGGTGGTGAAGAGGGTGCTAGAATAGGCCCTTCTATTATGCCTGGAGGATCAAAAAAAGCGTGGCCTCTTGTAAAAGATATTCTTCAGGATATTTCTGCAAAAACAGAATCCGGGGAAGCCTGCTGTGAATGGGTAGGTGAGAATGGTGCAGGTCATTATGTGAAGATGGTGCATAACGGCATTGAATATGGGGACATGCAGCTTATAACCGAAGCCTACCACCTTATGAAATCAGGTTTAGGGTTAAATGCAGACGAGATGCACAAAGTGTTTGAAAAATGGAATAAAGGACCTCTGGATTCCTATTTGATAGAAATTACAAGAAACATATTGGCAACAAAAGATGATGATGGTTCTGCTTTGGTTGAGAAAATACTGGATACAGCCGGACAAAAAGGGACAGGTAAGTGGACAGGGATAAGTGCTTTGGATATGGGAATGCCTGTAACTTTAATTGGGGAAGCAGTATTTTCAAGATGTCTTTCTGCTCTTAAAGATGAAAGGGTAGAAGCTTCAAAGCTTATAAAAGGACCGGAGATAAAATTACAAAGCAATGTAGAAGAAATAATTACAGATCTTGAACAAGCCCTTCTTGCTTCAAAAATAGTTTCCTATGCCCAGGGTTTTATGCTTATGAGAGAGGCTGCAAAGGAGAATAACTGGACCCTTAACTATGGTGGAATTGCAATGATGTGGCGGGGGGGCTGTATTATTCGAAGCATATTTCTTGGAAAAATCAAGGGGGCTTTTGATAATAATCCGGGATTGAAAAATCTTCTTCTGGATGATTATTTTCTTAAAGTTGTGGAAAATGCACAAGCTTCATGGAGACGTGTTATTATAAAAGCTGTTGAACTGGGAATACCTGTTCCGGCAATGTCTACTGCACTTTCATTTTTTGACGGGTATAGAAATGATCGGCTTCCGGCTAATCTGCTTCAGGCTCAAAGAGATTATTTTGGTGCCCATACTTATGAAAG
>JAOZPU010000018.1 GCA_029932585.1 Spirochaetia bacterium
GGCTTAAAAGAATGAAAAACCTTGCAGGCCTGTGTCCGATTGAGCAGAGGACGGTTGCGGATTTTCTGACAATATGGGAAAAAGATAAGGAAAGTTTTGCAGCCTGGGATGGAGAACTCTATCTTGAAAGACATCAGGGGACATTCACAACACAATGTAAAAGTAAATGGTATAACCGGCGAATGGAGATAAGACTGCGGGAACTGGAATGGAAAGCTGTTCTTTCAGGGCTTATATCAGAAACTGAATATCCTGCAGAGTCTCTTGAGCGCATCTGGAAGGAGGTTCTTCTGTATCAATTCCACGATATTCTTCCAGGATCATCCATAAAAAGGGTTTATGATGAATCTCTTAAGCGGTACGCGCTTATGCTTGAAGAAACAGAGAAACTTATCTCAGATCATGGATCCTTCATTGTTAATAACATCGATACCTCCGAGACTACAAAACCCTATGTTTTTCAAAATTCTCTATCCTGGGACAGGGAAGAGTGGGTGAAGGTCGAGAATACCTGGAGGGAAATCCTGGTGCCAGCCATGGGCTATGTAGTAATAGACAGTGTTTCAGATGGCTCTGTTGTTACAAGTCAGCTAACAGCTCTGACCAATAAACTGGAAAATGAACTTCTTGTAATCAGCTTCAATGATGATGGAAGTATAAAAAGTATTGTTGATAAGGAGTTTCTTAAGGAAATCATTTCACCGGTAGGTATGGGAAACTGCATTTCCATATATGAAGACGATGGGGATGCCTGGGATTTTTCCCTTAACTATCGTGAAAAGAAACCGGATGCATTTGTTTTAATGAGTTGTGAGGCTGAAATTGATGGCCCGAAAGCAAGTATCACACATTTTTATAAATATAAAAACTCGGAAATGAAACAGCAGCTTATTCTTACCAATGGCAGTCGTCGTATAGATTTCGTTACCTGGATCAACTGGCAGGAACCGGCCAAAATGATTAAAACGAGTTTTCCTCTGGCCGTCAAAGCTGACCATGCGGTCTGTGAAATTCAATTTGGAAGTATAAAGAGACCGACCCATTCAAATACAACATGGGATATGGCCAAAGATGAGGTGCCCGCTCAAAAATGGGTCGATATTTCCAATCGCCATTACGGAGTGGCTCTGTTAAATGATTCCAAGTATGGCTATCGGGTTAAGGATAGTACTCTGGAGTTGACTCTGGTTCGCTGTGTTCGGTACCCGGGTCCATTGATAGACAAGGGGGATTCTTCAAGAGAAATTTCCACTTACACAGATCTGGGAGAACATAATTTCACCTATTCTCTGTATCCACACCCCGGTGATTATGCTGAAGGAGGTGTTGTTCAAACAGGATATGAGCTTAATATTCCCCTTACAATTCAGTACTGTTCCTCTAAAAAGGGTTCCTTACCAACATCTTTTTCCTATATGGTTGTTGAATCTCCATCGGTAATTATTGAAACGGTGAAAAAGGCTGAAAGAAGCAGTGAAATAATAGTTCGTCTTTATGAAACCACAGGGGAGCCATGTCATACTACCTTGCAGTTGAATTTTCCAGTTACAAAAGTTCTGCTTGTTAACCTGATGGAAGAATCGATTAGTGAAATCCCCGTAAGTGGGGGGAGGGTTGAGCTTAATTTCACCCCTTTTGAGATTCTGACACTGAGAATGTCAGTCATCCGGTAGAAGTCAATAGTTTATGGGAGAAAAAAATGAAAACAAAATATAAGGCCCACATTATTTCCCACACACATTGGGACAGGGAATGGTATTTGAACAGCAAATATACAACTGAATGGCTTGTTCCATTTTTTGATAATCTATTTGCTATGTTTGAGAAGGAAAGTGAATATATCTTTGTTCTCGATGGACAGATGTCTATGGTCGAAGATTTTTTTGAAGAGTTGAATAAATCTGGTGTGAGTACCAATATATATAAGCAGAAAATACGGAAATATGTAAAACAAAAGAGACTGTTTATTGGTCCCTACTATTTGCAGCCTGACTGGCAGCTGTTGAGTGAAGAATCTCTTGTGCGAAATATGCTGATTGGTAATCAGCTTGCATCAGATCTTGGTGGTTCAATGAATGTTGGATGGATGATGGATAATTTTGGTCAGATTTCTCAGACAGCCCAGATTCATAAAGAATTCGGCATGAAGGGACTCTATGTTTGGCGTGGGGTAGAGATGGATCCGGAAGATGTTCAGTCTGAGTTTTTATGGGAGTCTCCCGATGGAACAAGTATTCCTTCCATCTATCTTCTTGACAGTTATCGAAACGTTATGCGTCTTGCTGAATATGAAAATATAATGAAACAGCGGGTTTTTGCTGAAGTAATTAAATTAAAACCATTTACGACAACAACAAATATACTTCTTATGAATGGATATGATCAGGAGATGGTACCCGACGATATCCAGCCTTTTATTAAGGATGGGCAGATGGATACTGAAGAACTGACTGTTTTTCAGAGCACTCCTGAAAAATTTATGGATGCAGTCATGGCAGAGAAGCCAACCTTAAAAACTTTAAGAGGGAGTTTATACAGCGGAAGGTTTATTGCAGTTTTTCCAGGTGTAATGTCTGCCAGAATGTATTTGAAACTGCAGAATGATGATCAGCAGAAAGCTCTCGAAAAAAGAGCTGAGCCCCTCTCTACTCTTGCGTGGGCTTTGGGCGGAGAGTATGATGGGCAGCTTATTACCGAAGCATGGAAGACTCTGCTTAAAAATCATCCCCATGACAGCATCTGCGGCGTAAGTATCGATGATGTCCATACCGATATGGAAGAAAGAACAAGATATGTGAATCAGTTGTCATCTTCTCAGATCCATCAGAAGCTTAGAGCATTGACAGGACTTATAAATACATTAGCTCTGGAAGATAAAGAAGTTAAAGTAGTTTTTAACACAGCTTTTTATGAAAGAGATGAAGTGGTAATATTTGGAGATAAAAGCTTCTTTGTAAATCTGCCGCCAATGGGATTTAAGGTTATTGAAAAATCTTCCATACCTGGTTCCAGTCTGACGCTGGATGGACATACAGTTGAGAATTCTTTGATTGTACTTTCTATAAATTCAAATGGTTCATTCAATATAAAGTATAAAAGTACTGGCAGAGTTTTTAAAAATCTTGGAATAATTGAAGACAGAGCAGACACAGGGGATGAGTATAATTATTCATATCCGGAAAATGACAGCACTATAACAACGTCTGGAACTAAAGCTGAAATTTCAATAATTGAACAAAACAGTATTCGTGTTGTCTTCAGGATTAAAATTGAAATGGAACTTCCCGAGTCGGATACAAATAATCATACAGAACGCAGCAGGATTTTAAGGAAACTTCCTATTGTAACTTACTTAACACTGGATGCTGATTCTCCGCTTGTTAAGTGTAGGACTGTTGTTCGCAACACTGTGAAAGATCATATAATGAGAGTATTGTTTCCCACGGATATAAAAACGAATTTTTCTTATGCGGGAAGTCCTTTTGATGTTACAGAGAGACCGATTCATATAGAGGATTATGATGAATCTTCAATTCCGGAAGATGTCAGAAAGGTAATTGTGGGAGCCAGGGAGGCAAAGCCCAATACGATTTTTCTAAACAGGGAGTTTGTGGATCTTAATAATGGTGCAGAAGGTCTTAGTGTTTTATCAAAAGGTCTGCCTGAATATCAGGTAATTGATGATGACAATAAAATTGCACTGACTCTATTCAGATCTGTCGGATGGGTAGCTAAGGATATAAACTCCCGGATAGGAGATGCCGGTCCTATGATTTATACTCCTGGTGCCCAGTGTTTACGAGAGATGTCTTTTGAATATGCTGTATATCCTCATGAGGGAGATGTCCATGAAGGGGATGTCTGTAGAAAGTCTGATATCTTTAATTCACCAGTCATTAGACTGACTACAGACAGGCATGAAGGTGTGCTGGATAAAGAAAAATCATTTTTTAATCTAAGTAGCAAATCGAACAGTTTTAAAGTGACATCCTGTAAGAGAAGTGAAGATAGCAGATCGGTAATTATCAGGGGCTATAATTCCAGTGAAACCAGGATAGATGTAAAATTGGAATCATTCTTTAGAATAGAGAGAGCATATTTTACTGATCTTCTTGAAAGAGAGAAAGAAGAGTTGTCTGTAGAGGGCAAAGTCGTTCCTTTTGAAGTTACTCCAAAAAAAATTATTACCATAAAAATTGATGTTGATCGAATGGATTTTTCTCCTTCATTATGCATGGCGGAGATACTGGAAGATGACAGAGTGAACGAAGATTTTAATAGTTATAAGTACTCTCCTTTAGTAACAGAGGAGGATCTTAGTAGTGAAAAATATCGGGCAGAGAAGTTGGAAGCTGGCCTGGATGATCCTATGACAAGAAGGACTGCACTTGAAGCGCAGCTATCTGCAGTACTTACACAAAATCGTCTGAATGAAACAGAGACTAAAGATCTTGGATATAAGTTGAACGAGGCCAGGGTTCAGCGGAGGGTCTTTGATTATATAAAGGAGTATGAAGATCCTGAGGCCGAGTTATAGATCTATTCTTACACAGGCTCTGTTTCTTTGTGCAAAGATTATATCCTATATCCCCTGGGAGTAATCATTCGTTTCCCGGAAACTATTGTCTGAGAGTTACCTATAACAATAGTTGTTCTCATATCCACCCAATCTTCATTTTTAAGTTCTACCAGTGTTGTTATTTTGATACTTTGACTCTCCCTGTAGGCATTGCGAACCAGTCCAACTGGTGTTATAGGGGAACGAGACTTCAAAAATATTTTTGCTGTGTCAAAGAACAACTCTGTTCTCTTTTTACTTTTTGGATTGTAGAGGACAGTAACAAAATCCCCTTCTGCAGCCAGACGGAGCCTTTTTTTAATAAGATCACTTTCTGTTAAAAGGTTACTCAGGGAGATAACAGCAAAATCGTGAGTTAAGGGTGCTCCCAGCAGAGCTGCGCAGGCTGTTGCAGATGTAACCCCTGGAACAATATTGACTGATAACTTCTCACTCTCTGTCAGGAGTTCCAAAACTAACCCAGCAAGTCCGTAAACGCCTGCATCTCCACCAGAGATAAGAGAGACGAAATTTCCATTCCTGGCCTCTTTAATGGCGGCAGAGCATCTATCAACCTCCTGACGCATACCAGTAGAGATTATTTTTTTCCCCTCAATTAACTCCTCAATAAACTCCAGATAGGTTTTGTATCCAACAATTACATCACATTCAGAGATAGCTTTCACTGCTGCAGGTGTTATGTGCTCCCTTATCCCGGGACCTGTGCTAACTATAGTTAATTTTCCTTTCATATTAGATCCTCTTTTGCCAGTGCAATTGTTACCGGTCCAATAATAGTTCTTTCCTGAATAAGTGTTGTCTCCCTTCCCCCAAGAAGAGCGCAGGGCTCACTTACTCCTGGAAGCCCAAGCTGTCTCATTGCAGCTTTAGAAATGTTTTTATACCCAGTAAATGTTCTTATTTTTTCAGATGAGATAAAGAGGAGGGGAATATCCATTTTATCAAAAGCCTCAATCAAACTGGTCTCCTCTTTTTTAATATCTACTGAAGCAGCGATTCTTATATCATTAACACAAAGGTTGTTTTTTTTAAGCTCCTGAAAAACTGCTTTCTCTATATCTTTACAGGAGGTTCCTTTCCGGCAGCCAATACCGAGAATAATCCTTTTGTTTGTATCTGAAGCTGTAGTTACAACTGGCTCGGCATCTATTATCTGAGCCACTTTAAATGTCAGCCTGTTGGCTCCCCCTTCATGACCAGAAAGAGCCGCAATAGCATGGCGGCGGGCATCATCAACTACAACAACTGCCGGATCGTTATACTTATTGGTTATAAGAGGTGCAATTATTCGGTAGACAATTCCCATGGACATTATAAAAATATGTCCCTCATAATTCTGGAAATTTTCTACTGTCCATTTTCTTAGTAGTCCCTTTCCCTTTAAGTTAAAAACCTCTGAACCGGCTATTTTTTCTGCCAGTTCGACTGCTGTTGCAAGGCCATTTTCTGTTATGGCTGAAATGGCTGTTTTCACTGAGAAGCCTCACGGAATCCATGAGTAAAGGCAGCATCATAGAGCTTTGATTTTTCATATTCACTATCCAGAACATTTCCCACAAAGATCAAGGCCTGTCTTGTTATTCCAGATTTCTCAACTAAAGAGGCCAGGTTTCCCAGGGTCCCCCGAAGAATCTTTTCATCGGGCCATGAGGCTCTGTAAACAACAGCAACAGGTGTATCTGTACCATACTGGGGAAGAAGTTTCTCTTCTACACTTTTTGCCTGATCTACACTGAGAAAAAGTACCATTGTGGACTGGCTGCGGGCAAGGAGGGCTAGATCTTCCAGTTGTGGAGTTTTTGTTCTACCGGAGATTCGGCTAAGGATAACTGTCTGACTTACTCCCGGAAGTGTCAGCTGTTGTTGCAGGGTGGCAGAAGAGGCTTGAAAAGAGGAGACTCCGGGGATCACTTCAAAGGGGATCTTCCACATGGTCAGCAGATCCATCTGCTCCTGAATAGCTCCGTACACTGATGGATCGCCAGTATGGAGTCGGACAATAATCCCTTTCTTATCTTTCATCTTCTGATAAATTGCCGACACCTCTTTCAGGTTCATGGATGCTGAATCATAAATTTTAGCATCTTTAGGGCACTCTTTTAAAATTTCCGGTGAAACCAACGACCCTGCGTAGATGAGAATATCCGCTTTTTGGAGGATCTTCAGACCCTTCACTGTTATTAATTCAGGATCACCAGGACCGGCTCCTGTAAAATATACTTTCATTGTTTAACAGCTCCTCTCCTAACCATTACAATGGAAAGATAACCTGTCTCTTTTTCATTGATATTTTCAAGAGAATGGCTCAAATACTCATTGGGAAAGCCCGCTCTTCTGATAAAACCCGAACTATTTAGTAACCCTTTATTCTGGAGATAACTCTTTAGCTCTCCTAGCCTACCTCCTATTTTCATTATCATAATTGTTTCATGTTCCACCAGAGCTGAATCTAGGTTAGATATATTTGAAGGGAGAGGATATACTCCATAGGTTTCGTCTCCCAGGGCAAGGGGTTTTTCAAATTTTACCGCTGCCAGCTGGACACTTGAGATTCCTGGGATCAGTTCTGTTTTAATTGATTTATCTTTTTTTCTAAGGGCCGTCTCCAGGTAGGAGAATGTGCTGTATAGTGATACATCTCCCAGTGTAACAAAGGCGACATCCTTCCCGCTATAGAGCAGTTTTAGAATAACATCGGCTCCTCCATCCCAGTGGTTTTCACATCTTTTTTTATCCCTGCTCATTGGAAAGACCATTTCTATAAAGGGTAACTTTTTACCCAAAGCCCGGGAGACAATATCCCTTGCGACCGATTCTGATTTAATCCTGGCTTTGGGGACTATAATGGAATCAACACTTTTAAGAATTTTAACAGCCTTTACAGTTAGTAGATCGGGATCACCCGGTCCAAGACCTATAGCGTAGAATTTTCCTCTTTCTTCATTATTATCATTACACATAATTTGTATTCATCCTCTTCTATAATATCTTTCAATTTAATTTTTCTGATTTTTTCATTGCCATAGGTAAGATTCTCTGCAATTAATGCTTCTCTCCCCTCATAACCGTGATTGAGAAGATACCTGGCTATATGCCAGGGTGTATTTTTATGATCTGTAAGAAGAACAAGTTTTTTACCCTTTCCTTCGAGAACCTTAGAGAGGCTTTTACCATGAAGACTTATAAGATCAGCATCGTTCCAGATCTCTCCAATTCTGGCCATGGCTACCTGAAAGCTGCTCAAACCTGGATAAACCCTGTACTGATCACTGCTGAACTGTCTTGATATCATTCCCAGCAGGCTGTGATATCCCGGATCTCCCGAAACAAGAACTGCAATTTTTTCCTTTTCTTTGTTCTCTTTTATATAGGTTAGAATCTCTTTATAGTTCCCTTTAAGAAGAAGTTCTCTCTTTTCTGTGTATGAAAAAAGTTCCAGCTGCCTGGGGCCTCCAATAAGAAGATCAGCATTTTCTACAGCCTTTCTGGAAATAGGGAGGATATAGTCCATATTCCCAGGGCCTATACCTACAACGGAGAATTTATTCATTATTCTCTCCTCTGTTATCTGTTATATTGGACAAATCTTCTCCCTTTAGATCGAGAATAATTGACGTAAACTTCAAATCTCTTTTAAAACGAAGATGACACCGGTCTATAAGCCGTTTGTTGAGAAGATCGAATGCTTTTTTCAGGTTATGATTTTTAAGATAAGTTACTGATGCTTCTGCCATAGTCATATCCAAAAGATTGAGGACATCCTCTTGAGATGCTCCTGCGGCTGCTGCAAATGCAGCAACTGTTTCCAGTCTGGCATCTCCATATTTGGAGTGAGTGTCAAAAATTCCAGAGGCTATCTTTGCCATCTTTCCAATATGCCCTACAAGACAGATCTCTTCAAACCCCCGGGAAACTGCTGAATCAAGAGCAAAACCCACATGATCACCCACTTTTACAATCTCCTCATCCATCAGGTGGAGCTCCTTTTTTAGGTATCCCTCTCCAACATAACCGGGGGTTATATAAACCTTATGGGCTCCCCCTTTCCTGTTTACATTCAGACAGAGAGCGATCGAAGCCCTATAGGCTTTTGATGATTTTGGTTCAATTATTCCAGACGTACCTATAATGCTGATTCCTCCCTCTATCCCTATCCGGGGATTCCATGTCTCTTTTGCAAGGGCCTCACCTTCAGGAACTGAAATGATCACATTGAAACCATCCTCTTTCGGCAGGAGAGGCTCTAAAGATCTCCTGATCATCTTCAGGGGATTAGGGTTGATGGCAGAATGGCCTGGAGGAATAGGAAGTCCTTGGAGGGTAACGGTGCCGACTCCTTTCCCACCCCTTATAAATATTTCCTGCTTATCACAATAAGAAACTTCAGCGCAGAACTCTTTCCCATGGGTAACATCATCATCATCTCCGCTGTCCTTAATAACCGAACAGGAAGCTGAATTTTCACTTATTTTCTGACCTGTAAGGGGGATAGTTAACTCCATTCCCCCTCTAAGGGTAACAGAAACCTCATGGCAGATTTTACCGCTTACAAGCATCCGGGCAGCCCCTTTTGCCGCCGCCTGGGCACAGGTCCCAGAAGTAAACCCTCTCTGAAGGCCCTCCACCTTTCCTAAAATATCTCTGTATGAAGCCACAGCTACACTTCCTGGGAAAGGGTGATCAATCCATTGACAATGGCCGCCGCTATAGGGCTTCCACCCCTCCTGTCGGGGTTGGTAATATAGGGGATATCCAGATTGGCTAGTTCCAGCTTAGACTCGGCTGCACCAACAAAGCCCACGGGAACACCTACTATTAGAGCAGGTTCTGCGACTCCCTCTTTAATCAAATCTATCAACTCAAAAAGAGCTGTGGGGGCATTCCCAATGGCTACGATTCCCCCTTTGTAAAAGGGGACCCCTTTGGTTATAGCAGCGGCGGATTTAGTTGTACCTCTTTTTTTTGCCTCATCAGCGATTCCTTCGTCGTAGAGAAAGCAGAGTAGTTCTCCCTTGTAATCATCTGCCATCCGGGCTCTGATTCCCGATGAAACCATTGAAACATCGGTAAAGATATTCTTTCCTAAATTTAAGGCTTCAATTCCAGCCTTTATGGCACGTCGATGAAACTGGAAGGTTTTTGAAAACTCAATATCCGTAGTTGTATGAGCAATTCTGGTACGAATCAGCATCTCATTATCATCAACTTGATAATCTCCAAACTCTTTCTGAATTATGGAAAAACTTCTTCTATAGATCTCTGCAGGCTCCAGGTATTGGCGCTCTTTTTTTATCATTTAATTCTCCTCATTTTTTCTGCCATGGTTACAAAGTTAGATGCTATTTCAGGGTTGGATGCGAAGTGGAGATGTACCCAGCTTCCCAGTACGTTATTGTTGGTAAACCCTTCCTCTATATGTTGATCCCCTTTTGTAACTGTAAGGGCCTGATCACTCTCTTCTGGTATTTCCTCAAGTCCAGCCCAGTGAAAAACATGTCCCTTTGCCCGGCATCCTCTGTTTCCCAGGATATTATCGTTGTTAAATACAGACTCACAGTATCCAAGCGATCTCATCTTTTTTCCCATTACTGCTTTCCCCGGAAGGAGAGATAGCATTTCAAATAGACTGCCATCTTCTCCAACAATCCCCTCTGTAAGATACATAAATCCGCCACACTCACCGTAAAGGGGCATCCCTCTTCCACAACGGTTGCGAATCTCATTAATAAGAGACCGATTCTTAGAGAGTTTTTCTCTATGGAGCTCCGGATATCCTCCTCCAATATAGACAGCCGAGATATCCTCCGGGAGGGATTTATCATCAATAGGGCTGAAAGGAACTATTTCAGCACCGTAGTGTCTAAGTAGATCGAGGTTCTCCTCATAATAAAAGTGAAAAGCAGCATCCTGGGCAATAGCTATTCTGACCCGGTTATTCTGTTTTGTTGAGTTAGAAAAAATACCTGCTTTTATAAAGGGGATCTCTTTCGATCTTCGGGCAATTCCTATTAGGGTATCTAAATCGATTGTCTCTTCAATAAGGTCTGCAAGAATATGGAGTGTATCGTCAAAATTATCTTTCTCCCATGCGGGAACAAGTCCAAGGTGTCTTTCTGGAAGGGTTATCCTTTCATCACGAGGAACTCTTCCCAGAACTGGAAGCCCTGTCCTCTCTTCTATTGACTCTTTTACCATCTTAAAGTGACGTTCAGACCCCACACGGTTTAAAATAAATCCGGCCACATCAACATCTTTATCAAACTCAGCATAGCCAAGGGCAATAGCACCTCCGCTTCGGGCCATAGCCCTGGCATCAATTACCACTATAACCGGTAGACCGAGCAGCTTAGAGAGATGGGCGGCACTGCCTCTCTCATCAACTCCTCCGGCACCATCGAATAAGCCCATAACCCCTTCAATAAGGGATATATCACAATTCTGTCTCTGGTAGATCTCCCTGACAACAGAGTTGGAGAGGATCATAGTGTCGAGATTACGACAGATTTTTCCTGAAGCTTTTGAATGAAATCCGGGATCGATATAATCTGGTCCGGCCTTCCATGGTTGAACATCTAACCCCCGTCTCTTTAAAGCCCTTATTATCCCCATGGTGATGGTTGTTTTTCCACACCCCGAATGGGTGCCCCCAATGACAATACCATTATGCTTCATTTCTCTATCCCCAGGCGAGCGGGAACACCATTCTGAGCATAGTGTTTAAGGGAGTTTATTTCTGAAACAAGATCTGCTTTTTGAACAATTTTCTCAGCAGCATAACGTCCCGATAGAACCAATTCTGTGTTTTTATCTTTGTTTTCCATAAGTTTAAGGAGTTCCTCTTCTTCAATAAGGTTGTAATGGAGAACAATGTTTACTTCATCGAGAATTACAAGATCATAATCTCCACTAGAGGCGGCAATCATAGCCTTATGGAGCCCTTTTGTTGCTGCAGATTTATCTTTTTCCGTAGGTTTTTTAAAAAGCCTTCCCTTTTGGCCATACTGATGAATTTCAAGCTGACCGGGAAATGTTGTTTCTCCTACCTTTTTTAAAGCTTTTATTTCGCTATAGTCCCCATTCTTCATAAACTGGCAGAAAAATACTTTAAAACCTGCTCCCAGACTTCTGATTGTCAACCCAATACAGGATGTCGTTTTTCCCTTACCATTCCCTGTATAAATGTGAATGAATCCCTGTTCTTTCATCTAACCACCTTGATTATTTGATATATGTTTATCATATGTATAACAAGCCGGGAGCTTCCCCTGGTCCCGCTTTTAACAGCAGTTTTGCCCTTCCTGTTCAACCCAGTAATAATATCCCAAATACCCACCCGGGCCGCAGGATCCAGTCCTGCAGTTGGCTCATCAAGGATAATAAGTTCAGGATCGTGCAGCAGTGCGCAGATACTGCCACTGGTCAACTTAAAAGAGAGATCTTTTACTGCCTGTATTTCCCCGGGATAGGTTTTATCTGACCGATCCATAGTAAGGATTGTATTATTGGCCATTATGAACACCGCCCAGGGGTATAAAATAGGGACAGTCATTATCTTCGTCCCGTATAACTTTAGTATCTATTGAAAAAACTTCCCGTAGAATGGGCTCTGTTATTATTTCATCAGGAACACCTTGAGCGTGGAGCCTGCCATTGTTCATAACATATAGATAATCTGAATACCGGGCGGCCTGGTTAAGATCATGAAGTACCATTAGAACAGTTCTGTTCATCTCTTTGTTGAGTTTATGAATTAGTTCCAGTGTATGGAACTGATGGGAGATATCCAGGTAGGTTGTAGGTTCATCCAGGAGTAGAATCTCTGCTTCCTGAGCCAGTGCCATGGCAATCCATACCCGCTGTCTCTCTCCACCCGAAAGGCTTGATAGATCACGATCAGCAAATTGGGTAATCTCTGTAATATCCATAGCCCAGTTTATTCTTTCATAATCATTTGCTTTGAGAATACCCATCCAGTTGGTGTGGGGAAAACGGCCATAACTAACCAGATCTTTTACAGAAAACTGATCGGGAATATGGGGAGACTGAGTCAGAAATGCCAGCTCCCGGGAGAGTACCTTGGTATCATAGTTTTTCAAGTGCTTTCCGTTTATAAAAACAGTTCCGGAACTTACAGGCAGGTTTCGGGAGAGGGCCTTTAAAAGTGTCGATTTTCCACACCCATTGGGTCCAATAACGGAACAAAAGGTTCCCTCTGGTATATCTATGGAAACATCTTTAACAATTAGAGTATCTCCATAACCAAGGTAAAGATTCTCAGCTTTGATGGCCATTTGCAGTGCCCTTTTCTATAATTTTTTTCCCTCTCTTCTTCCCCTTATTCCCACCACTATTCATTCTCCCTTTCCGTAGAAGATAGAGGAAAAACGGTGCCCCCAGGAGGGACATAATAACACCCACAGGAAGTTCCAGGGGGCGGATTATGGTTCTCCCTATAAGGTCACAAAGCATAACAATTATCCCGCCGAGAATAGCCGATCCGGGGATAAGAAACCGGGCATTGTTGCCAATTATCAGCCGGGCCAGATGGGGAACAATAAGCCCTACAAACCCAAGTAGCCCTACCACACTAACCGCTGCTGCTGCCAGAAGAGAGGCTACAAAAATAAAGGTCAGCCTTACCTTTTCCACTTTTACACCCAGGCTTACAGCTGTTTCATCTCCAAGAAGGAGAATATTCAATTGATCTGCAAGAATGTTTGACAGGATGAACCCTCCCAGTGTATAGGGCCAGAGGCCCTGTACATCCTGCCAGGTAATAGCCGATAAACTGCCAACCATAAATCCTATTACATTCTGAACACGGTCAGGGTAGAAAATCATAAGGGTATTACTTCCAGCACTCAAAAAAGAAGAAATGGCAATACCCGACAGAATAAGACGCAATGGGCTGGAGCCACCTTTCCAGGCTATTGTATAAACAACAAGGGTTGTTCCAAATGCACCGATAAATGCAATTGGAGTAACCAGATAGTAGAGTCCGGGAAACAGGATAAAAATAACCACTGCTGACAATCCTGCCCCTGAAGAAACACCGATAATGTTGGGGGATGCCAGGGGATTACGCATAATCCCCTGCAGAAGACAACCCGCCATTGCCAGACAACTGCCAACTAACCCTGCAGTGATTGATCGTGGCAAGCGGATCTTCATAATAATCTTGTGTTTGACAGCTTCTGTATCTACAAATATAAAATGAAACAATTCCGGTAGAGTAAACTTTGTAGAACCGAAAGCAATAGACAAAAACAATGAGAGAGCAAGCAACCCCAGACCGGCGCTAAGTATTGTTATCCGGTAACTGGTCAGTGTCCGAATATCATTATGTTGTAACATATAAAGACCCAATCCCTGTTATTCTGTTAAAGTAAATTCAATATCAGGATAGAGATATTCAGCCATAGTTTTGAAAGCTTTTGGGTAAGCCCGGTTTGGTTTGTAAAGGGAGAATGATTTATCAAGGTAGATAAAACGGTTATTCTTAACTGCTGTAAGATCACCCCAAATATCACTTGATGTTATATCCTTGTCAATTCTAGCCCTGCATTTTTCAACATCTCCCATGGTAGTTACAAAGATAATATCAGGATCCTGCTCCAGGATATATTCAAGACTTAAAGCTACACGGGTAGCACCTTCGAAAGTTGTTTCTTTGTAGATATTTTCCGCACCCAGTTTTGCACAATAATCACCTGTAACACTATTCTGAGTTTCAACCTTAACATATTTGGTAGAGCTAAAAAGGATACAGACTGTTGGTGCTTCCCCTTCAGGAACCTGATCTACTATAGATTGAATCTGACGCTGGTAGGGAAGTAGTTTCTCCTCGTAGAGTTCTCTATTCCCTGTTAGCCGGGTGAAAAGATCGAGAATAACCCGGAAATCATCATAGGTGTTGTATTTAATAGCAACTCCTGGAACTCCTTCCTCTGCAAAAAAGTCTCTAATCTCCAGCTGATGCTGATTTTCTGAAACAATTAGGAGATCCGGTTCCAGTTCCATCATGAGTTCTGTATTTAATTGTACAAAACGGCCCAGCAGAGGGATATCAGCAGCTTCTTCGGGGACACTAATGGATCCGTTGGCTCTTGCCAGTGATTCTCCACCAGCCATATACCAAACATCCATAATTGAGTTTAGGCTGACAATTGTTCTTTTAGGTTCTTTTGGTATTTCAACGATATTTCCACTATATTCCCGAAAGGTCACAGTAGTGTTAGTTTCGCCAAGGACACCCATCCTTGAGACAGCTTTATCGAGTTTTGTCTCTTTTATACCCTCTGCCCATAAGAAAGCAGCTCCTAGAATAAAAAAGAGAAGTACAGTTAGTAATAGTGATTTTCTTCTTTGCATTATATCCTCCATAGATATGCACGTTTTTGTGTGTATAACTACAGGAGAACCAGGAAAGGGATTCCTTTTAAAGCCCAAATAAATAGCACTTGCGAATAATAACTGTTTTGATCCTTCAGTTCTTATTCTATGGAATCCCAGGCAGGCATTCTGACTCACGGATCGATTTACTCACACCGCCTTCCCATAAACATATCGCTTACAGTGACTTTCTGATGAAACATCAGCTGGTGCTTTCATCCCCGCATACAGCTCCGGATGAGTGCAGGAATCTAACCTGCTTTCCTATTCTGCCGTTACCGGCCACCTGAAATAGTAAAATCTATTATAAACCTTTTTATATTTTACACAAGGCGGGGGGTGACAGCCATTAGGGTAGGTGTATCTAAATTTAGTTAACAATTCTATTCATTTTACTACAAGGTAGTGACTTTTTTGATAAAACTTCTATTCCATAAAATGGAATTGATTGAACATTATTTACCAAAGAAAATGGATATGTTGATATTTTTATACCGCAAATAGTTTTTTTTGACTCCATAAAGAGTTTTAAACTTCTCATTTTCCCAACAGAGCCACTTTTTACTTCAATTGGAATTATTATTCCATTTTTTTCAATGACAAAATCTATTTCGGCATTACTTGATTTTGCTTCCCTATGCCAGTAGTGAAGATAGTATTCTTCTCTAGGATTACTGTATGCTGTTAATTCCTGAGCTGTAAAAAGTTCTGCAATTGCACCATTATTAATCTGTGAAATATCCGGATTGAGCATTAAAGGTCGAAAGTCCAAACCTAGAATTCTTTGAGCAAGGCCAATATCAAAAAAGAATACTTTGAATTTTTTTATATCTATTTCGGAGTGAATAGGAACACCATTTGAACTACTATGATAAACTATATTTGCAACTCCGGCCATACAAAGCATATCAAGTGCTTCAAGTAGGTCTTTACTTTTATGGTCTCTTGAAACAGAGACGAATTTAAACTTGGTTCCAGTTTGAAAAGGAATTGATGTAAACACTTTTTCAAGATATTTTATCTGATGTTTTTTTGCATATTTATTAAAATCCTTTTTATATGTTTGCAGGATATCAGATTGAATTTCCATACATTTTTTTAAATCGTCAGTATCTATATATCTTTGAACAACTTCAGGCATTCCTCCAATGAAACTATAAATCCCTGTAAAGTTTATTAATTGATTATGAAATATTTCGGGAAGTTTGTTAGCCTCATTTTCGATAATCATTTTCCTCAAGTTCTCTTTTTTAAGGGCAGATAAAAATTCTCCAAAAGAAAGAGGATATACATATAAAAAACTAATCCTGCCAACAGGGATAGAAATCTTATTAAGTTCAAAATCAAGTAGAGAACCTGCAGCAATAACATGCAGGTCCGGCATTTCTTCATAAAAATATCGTAAAGAGGTGATTGCTCGTCTGCAGATTTGAATTTCATCAAGAAAAAGCAGTGTTTTTCCAGCGATAATTTGTATACCGGAATAGTTTGAAAGTAAATTAATTAATTTTTGCGGTTCCACTGTTTGTTCAAAAAGGGATGCGAGTTCCGGGTTCCTGTCAAAATTTATCTCAACAAAATTGTTAAATTGTTTACCCAACCTTTTTACAAGCCAGGATTTACCAACTTGTCTCGCTCCTCTAATAACTAATGGCTTTCGATGATCATCTCTGACCCATTCATTTAGATTAGACGATAGATCTCTTTGCATAACTTCCTCTTGGGTAACTTATACAAGGTATAATATAACAACTAAGACATTATTACAAGGCAAAAATAAAATTTAAAGACATTTTTACAAGGCATAGGTGGTTTAACAACTGTACAAATGAGTACACTGGATATTTATTGCTGTCCCAAAATTCTTCTCCCAAAAGCTGATTCCACAAAATGTATAAGAGGGGTGTAATCAGTTTGCCCCTCTTTTAGACAACCGGAAATATCAATTGCCCTCATTTGCTCTGATTTTGAGATAAGTTCCATTGCAAGATGCAATTCTCTTGCTGTTAAGCCTTCGCTTGCATTACTTCCTACATCCTGACAAAAGCTTAGGTAGAAGCCGTGAGTTCCTGAACATGCTGTTCTTAATGCTCTTCTTGTTACCTCTCTTATTCCAAGTAGATCAATATCCTCCATTGTAAAAACGGTTAGATTCAACTTGCGAATAAGATCAGATTCCTCTTTTTCTGCTTCCTGAAGTCCAATTATAACAATATTTTCAGGGGAGAATTCTAAACTCATGTTTATATTATTGTCTACAAGACCTAGTGCAGTTGAAAGAATCTTTCTGTCAGCTTTTGCAGATTTTGAAACCATTAAAGATGCATGTGAATCCAGAATAATCAGGCCGCTTTGGCCAAGAATATTTTTCATGGCAGTCATTCCTAAAAGTGTTTCACGCCTGGGACCAGCTATAAATGGTACTGTTCTATCTTTAAAAGACTTTTCCAAATTTATAGAAATTGGAGCCATGGGTCCTGTAATTTCAATTCCCAGAGACATCAGTCTGGATTGTATTTCCGGGGTATTGAATACAGGAGATGAACCTATCATGGCAATTTTATTTTTTATTAAACTACTTTTTGGGAGAATAGGTTTTTTAAGCACATATGCAGATGTCATTCCTGCAAGAAGCGCCCCATAATTAAGTGTAAAACCTATTTTATCTCCCAAATGAGTTTTTTTAACAGCTTCTGTTATATTTAAAAGTAGGTGATCACTGGATGCTCCAATGATAGATAAAGAATTATCAGTAGGGGAAAGTCCCTCAACATCAACATCCTCTCGTCCTATATTTAAAATACCACGGATCATTTTCCCTTTATCTTCAAAAACAGGTTTACTTCCAAAGGCATCCATTCCTGTTTCTCCAATGGGCAAAGATGGTTTTGTTTTAATCTCAATTAGCTCTGCTTCCAGTGTGAATGCATCAAAGGATGTCCCTGGCCATCTATTTCCATACGCTGTTTCTCTTCCCAGCATTATTGCTTCACCTATTCTTAACTGATTAATCTCTTTGGGCATTTCCCCCGCTCTTACTAGCTCCAGAGATGATGAATTACCACCGGAAAGAACATCCAGTTTTACATTAAGAGTATCTTCTATTTTATGTGCATAATTCACAAGCATCTGCATATTTTTTTGTGAAGGAAGAACACCTCCATAGCAGGTCAGGTTGGTTCCAAGGCCTTCCAGTTTTATTCCAGGAAGTTTGACTGTTTCGGTTGCAATGTGTATTAAATCATCGGGCCAAATCCCTTCCCTAAGGTCTCCCAGATCCAGCATTAGTATTACACCATGAGTTTTACCCTTTTTATCAGCAGCTCTGGAGAGTTCTTTTATTACAGAAAGTTCAGAATTCAGGCTGATATCTACAGAATTTACAATTTCATCAACACCGGATAGAGGCGGAATTCTTAAAAGTGTAACAGGGTGATTTATTCCGCTCATCCGAAGTCTGTTTATATTCTCAATTCGTGATTCTCCTATCCCTTTTACCCCACCGTCAATCATAGCCTTTGCAACAGAAGGCATTCCACAGGTAACTTTAGAGACACCAATAACATCAATATCATTTTCTCCGCAAAAATCTACAATAATTCTTGTATTATCTTCTACTTTTTTCAGGTCTACTGTAATTACCGGTCCTGACATAATGCTTTCTCCTGAAATTTGTTTTTATTCATCTGATAATCCAAGGCTTTGTTTGAAAAGTTTGACTGCAGCTTTTGGAAATAGTTTGGAAAGGACTCCAAGGCTGGCCATTGTGTAATTTCTGTCTATAAGAAATTTTACTCCATTCCCAGGATAAAGCTTCTTGAAATGGGAATCCCCCATTATCTTCTCCAGGGCACCTTGGCCCCCTTCTAATCTTGTGAGGGCACCACCAGTTCCTATGCAGTACTTTACTGCAGTAAGATCCCGCCCTTCTGCAACTTTAGTTTTTCCCTGTGGTCCATACAGATCTCTAAAAGTACCAGCGTGTCTTTCAAGGGCTGTTGTAGCAGCCATTTGAGTCAAATCCTTAGCTAGATTTTTTTCTTCATCAGTTATTGGTATAGCGCCCAGTTTTTCAACAGATTTGATGAGAGTGTTTTTATAATTTTCACTTTTAGTATCATTATCTTTTTTACTGTTTAAAAGTAACTCCAGGACATTTTCCCTATTGATATAAATCCCCAAATCACCTTCTACAGTTCTTTTAGCATAGGGCTCGGGGCTGATAAGAATTCTGCTTATCTCTTCACTTCCTGAGGTAATAGAATGGATATCAGTTGTAGCTCCGCCCACATCGATAACTATCAGATCCCCTATAGCCTCTTTTAGAATTTCTGCTGCCAGCATTACACCCCCAGGAGTCGGTACTATGGGTCCATCTACCATATCCCGAATATATTCCATTCCAGGAGCGTGAATAATATGTTCTTCAAACACTTTCTGAATCATATTACGGGCAGGAACAATATGCAGGTCGTCAATCCGGGGGTATACATTATCTACTATTATAAGTTTCCCTTCATAGTTAGAAAATATTTTTTTAATCTCATCCTGATTTTCAATATTACCAGCATAGATTACCGGAATTTTAAATGAAGTTAGATTTAGAGCATTACAAATAGCCTCTGCATTTATTAATGCAGTATCTCTTTCCCCGTAATCTACTCCACCGGCAATCATAATGATATTTGGCTTTATATTTATCATTCTGTCTATGTCACTCTGTCTCATTTTACCGGCTGTTACCTGGTGAATATTAGCGCCTGCACCAAGTGCTGCTTCTTTTGCAGCTTTCACTGTCATATCATAAACAAGGCCATGAACAGTCATACGTAATCCACCAGCTGCACTGGAAGTTGCCAAAAAAGTGCTCCATGTAATTTCCTCAGGTTGATCGGGTAGATGTTTTTTTAAATTTTTAATTGCAGCATCCAGCCCAATTCGTACATCACCTTCTATAATACTTGTTGGTGCAGAGCCCTGACCTAAAAACACAGGGTCTGCACTTTCAATATTATTAAAAGCATTTACTAATGTAGTGGTACTACCTATTTCTGCAACCAGAACATCTATTTGCATTGTTCACCTATCCCACTGGTTCCTGAGTGATCGCGAAGCGATTGTACCGAAGGGCCTATCTCTGCAACTAAAACATCAACCTGCATTTTTTACCTATCCTATTTGGTCCCTGAGTGATTTTGCTCCGCAAAATTGTATCGAAGGGACCTTTCCTTCACAAGAAAAGTAGCCACATTTATCCCTTTTGTCCCCCGGCCAAACCCTGCATCAATTCCCTGTTTTTCTGCAATTTCCGGAGATACCTGGGTGCCTCCGGCAACCAGAATTATTTTATCCCGTATCCCTTTTTCAATGCATAGGTTGTGTAAATCTTTCATACTTTTATAGTGAATATCATCATGGCTTATTATGGTCGAAATAAGAATTGCATCTGCATTAGTCTCAATAGCAGCGTCAATAAGCTTTTCAAGGGGGACAGATGTTCCCAGATACTGGCAGTCAATTCCAAATCCTTCAATCCCTCCATGTTTTATATCAATTATTTCCCTTAATCCTACAGAGTGTTCATCAGAGCCAACTGTTCCGGCAACTATCGTCATAGGTTTTGCTTTTATTATAGATCTAATCTCATCCTCTGTCATAACCTCTGGTTCCGGTGGAATATCGAGTTTAGCTGTGTCTATTGTAAAATCAACCCTACCTTTAATCTCAACCCGGGTTCCTTCAGCAGGATGCATTACCTCTACGTTGATAACCTCAACATCTGCAAGACCCATTTTTTTACCTATCTCAATAGCTGCAAAGGATGCGGTTCGTTTATCTGTAGGCAGAAACATTGTTGTTTGAACAATACCATCACCCTGCCATTCCATTTCAGGCATTATTTTTGATGTTTGACGGAGTTCTGCTGTTCTTTCCATTCGTACATTTACATTGTCTTCTTCATCCAGTTCATCAATAAAAATAATTTTGTCTGGATTTTCGAAAGTTCCCCCTCCAATAAGGGAGGATGGGTCTTTTACAGCCTCTTTTCCAAAGGGTTCAAGGTTGTTGTATCCAAAGTGAGCAGTTACAGGGGCCATATAATCGGTATCTCTTTCGAAGACAGTTCCTACACCAATTCCACCGTCAATTTTTCTTGAAATACCATCTCCGTTTCGTTCGGGATATTCACCGGAGTCAACGAAAAATCCCTCTTCTACAGCTTTAAAATAGCCTCCTTTTTCAATCATCTCTTCAAGGAAAAGTACAGCCCTCTCTTTTAGTTCTCTTACTTTATCTCCAAGCTCACTGTTATGTCTTTTAATTTCCAGCATGGAGCCTAGACCGTCCATTCCGGCAAAGGCCTGTTTTGCTGTATCAGTTCCTTCCATGTTGTAGATATGCCAGGGGACATTCCTTCCTTCGTCGGGAGTAATTGTAGACTGAATATCAGCAGAGGTAAGTTCAGATATTAAAAGATTCAATGTATGGGAAACAGTTGCTTCCCGGGTAGATGAACTCATATATTTTGTATTCTGTTGAGCCCTCATTTTGTACTCTTTAAAAACTTCTCTTAGAGCAACTGCATATGGCAGATCCATTCTCATACAAGGTGCTGGGGGAGAAGTAGGAGGAACAGTAGAAAGGCAAATATTCTCTTTTTTTATACCTGCCTTTACTGAGAATATACAGTTTATACCATGCTGCACCATTAGTTCGGGCATTACCTTCCATGCTTCTCTTGCTGTGGCATTTGCATTATGGGCACCGTCTATTTGAGCAATTCCGGCCCAGGCAATCATTTTTTTTGCTACAGCTGCATCTACAAAACTTCTTACCATATTGATATTTCTATAGATAACATTGTACTGGGGATCCTGATGTGCTCCGTTAATCCCCTCTTCGGCAAACATAACAGCCATTTCCGGTCCTGCTACACCGCTTATGTAGGAGTGGTAATTGATTGGCCTGCCAACTTCATCTTCTATTAAATCGAGGGCTTTTCTCTGTGCCCGTATCTGTTTTCTTGTTATTGGTACGCCGCCTATACCCTGGGGTGTTCCTTCAATAAGACCTTCCATGTGGCTTTGACCTGCAGTTCTTATAACCATCAGGTGGTCAGCTCCATGCCAGGCAGCCATTCTCATTCGGCGGATGTCGTCTTCGAATCTACCAGAGGCAATTTCTGTTGTTATAGAGCATTTAGGTTGAGGGTCTATGTCTTCAAAGTAGTGAGCGGCAGGAAGAGGGACAGATTTTTCCAGGTTTTGAGATGTCCCCAAATAATCGAATTTCCCGATTGTCATTTTGTTATCCGTAGAGACGCACGATCGTGCGTCTTTACCGGAGGTCCTCCAGATCCATTCCCGCCTTCTGGGATGATAGTGTTCCAGATCTTTCAGGATGTTTTCTATGTCTAGTTTTTCGTTTGGTTGAAGAGACGCACTATAGTGCATCTTTACTGTTTTATCCATTAGAGTTGTCTCCTCGTTGGGGATCTCTTGTCTGAGATGATCTATCCTGTTGGGGCGATTCATGAATCGCCCTTACTTCAGAGACTGGAGGGCTCGCGTTTTTACTAAAGAGGTTATCTATCTTTTTCCAGAGTTTCCCTTCTGCAAGTTTTAGACCTGCATCTCTTATTTCAATGCCATTTGTTTTGGCTGCCTTGTAAACAATATGTCCGGCCCCTTTTCCTATAAGGCCATGATCTAAAATCTGCTGTACTATGGCAGTAGATTCTAGGCTGGAAAATCCCATTCTTAGAAGTACTGAGCGTTCAATAGAGGGGCTGGTGTGGGTTTCTGCCAGTTTAATTACAGGATTCATTAGTTTTTCAGTCAGTTCCCAGAATTTTTTTTCCAGCTGTTTTTCTGTCAGATCTTTTAAGTGTTCTCTTCTTTTCAGATAATCGTCTGGTCGCTCCATAGCTCTTTCCATTACTACTCCTTTTCCTCTTTCATTTTATGGCTAAGATAATTTATTATTTCTTTTACTTTTGTTGTGCTTGTTTTTGTTTCAGCAGCAAGAAAATGAATATCTTTTTCTGAAATATTTTTCTGGTTATTATTTTTTATATCATTCAGACAATTTTTAATCAGAGACTTCCTTAATTTATTAAGATCCAGATTCTGGACTCTAATTAGTGAAGGATGAGAGGGGAGTATTATTGATTTTCCTGGAGCTTCATTCAAAGGATTACCCAATCTGATATCTATACCATTATTCCTTGCAAATGAAAGTTGAGGCTGAATATGCTTTCCTGCTCCTGTATATTCTGTTTCCTGAACAACAATAGTTTTATCTTTATCCATCTCCTGAGCAATTGCAAATGCTGCAGCTAAAGATATATTCCCTGCAGGGCCTCTTTCCAGTCCTTCCAGCTGGGCAAGAGCTTCTGTCATATAGAAAACTTCGCCCTGGTTCACTGTTACATATCTGTCCATATATCGGAGAGGTCGTGCTGCTGATCTTGGGACATCTGATCTATCCGGTACAGTTGTAAATGGAATACCAAAACCTGTATGTCCGGTAGTAAATGATTTTTTATTGAAGTCTTTATCGCTTGCCATATGAAGACCCTTAAGATTAACACTGGCGGCAATTATTTCTGTGCTTTCAGCACCGGCTTTAATTAGTCCTCTGGCAGTTCCTGTTAAGTTTCCACCACCGGCATTGGTAACAACAACTGCATCCGGATTCTTTCCTGTAAGATCCTTCATCTGTGAACTTATCTCAAAACCAAGAGTTTCCACTCCGGCAATTCCGAAGGGTGTATAGAGAGAAGCATTAAAGTATCCAGTTTCTTCTAAAAGTTTAAGAAAGGTATAAAAAAGTTCAGGTCCAACAGATAGTTGAACAACTTCTGCTCCAAAGGCTTCACACTTCCTGGCTTTCTCAATAATTTCCGGTTGGCCTTTCCCTTCTGAATCGTAACATTCCTGTACAATTATACAGTTCAAACCCCTCATTGCAGCCTGACTGGCTACAGCAGCGCCATAATTACCACTGGTAGCAGCAATGACACCCTTAAAACCAAGTCTTTTTGCATGATAAACAGCAGTTGCAGCTCTTCTGGCCTTAAAACTACCTGATGGGTTGGAAGCTTCGTCTTTAAGAAATATTCTTGCTCCCTTTCCTTCCGGGGCAAGGGATCTTGCCAGAGCTGTAAGGTTACGAAGTACATACATTGGTGTATTTCCCACACCTGTTTCTGTTTGGATTGCTCTAATTTCATCAAGAGTGTATCCCACCTTATCCATCATCCCTTCATAATCAAAGGCAATAGATCCGGATTCAAAAAGTGAGTAGTCTATACCCACAGATTTTTTCATAATCTCATTTTTTCTTTTCATAAGCTCAAGGTAGTTATTATTCATTGGGATATTCCTCCCATTATTTCCTTAAGCTGTTTGTCTATTGAAAGTATTTCCGGAATAAACTCTCCAAAATCGTGATCATAAGATGGATTTGTCTCGAGGAGTTTTCCCATAATCTTTCTTCCGGTTATTGTCTCAATTTCTACTGCATCACCAATTTCAGCTTTATCAGAAATTAAAAATCCCTTATCCCAAAGCTCATAGGGCGCTTTAGCTGTATCATCAGGAACTCCGGGAGCCCTATCACCAACGTCCATTAAAACAGAATGAATCCTAACCCAATCACCTTTTTTTGTTGTCATAATTCAATCCTATCTCTCATATCACCCATAATTGCACGTGGAACAGGCAGATCGAGCATAGTTTTTAATCCAGGAGATGCATTTATAATCTGTGGAATCATATTTACACACATTGCTATAGTTCCTATTCCCCCTGGTACTTCCGGTTTTATGGAAAGATTGATATCCGGTGTTCCCTTTATAGTTACATAATCCCCAGTCTCTGTTCCTTCTAATTGAGGTTCAATCTGCTGGGGATGTACCATTTCTACTTTTAGTTTACCATCAACATATCCGTAACCATTCATACTGCAGCCTGCTACATTACCAGCTTCTACTTCGATGTATTTTGTTTTTCTTGGTACATTTGTTATTATTGGTTTCTGGGTTTGCTGTACTTTGCTGCTTAATTTCCACCCAATTGCATCTGTGATCATCCCTACAGATTCGTTAAAACCAACATGCCCTGCTAAAGATCCATCAGAAACTCCGCTTATAAATGCTTCTTGTGTAAGGCCGACTCCCTGTTCTTCCATTACTGCCGGACCAAATGGAGAGAGACTGTTAACACGTTCAGCTTTAATATTATCAACATCAATACTGGCTCCTGTCATTAGTACAACAAGCAGATCCATTATCAGCCCCGGGTTTATGCCTGTTCCCAAAACAGATACTCCGTTCGCTTTTGCTATTTTATCCATTTTGGCTGTTAGTTCCGGTTCTGAAGCAGAAGGGTAGGCCATCTCCTCGGCTGTAGACACAATATTAAGTTTGTTTTCCAGGAGATAAATTATTTTGTTATATGCCTTTTTTGTAAAGGAATCTGTTGCAAGAAGAACAACATCTGCGCATCCCGGGGATACGATATCTTCAATTTTTTCTTTTATTATTACTTTTGGATGGTTAATAGTATCTGCAGTAGAAAGATTCCCGTTGGTTTTAAGCACATCCATCATCTCTTTTCCTTTACGGTCAGGATGTGAATCACATATTCCTGTAATTTCTACACCTGTTTTTCCAAGAAGCATCTCTGCCATTCCGCTTCCCATTGCACCGAAGCCCCAAATTATTACCTTAATTTTATCCATATATATCTCCTGTGGTTGCCTAAAACCTTGTTTATTTATGTTTGTTACTATTGTAGTAGTAATAAGTATATTAAGTTAAGTTATGTTGTCAATTCATTTTTATGGAAATTCAGTAAATTAATAAAAAATTATTCCTATTTACAAAACTGCCCCATGAAAAATTGCATACTCTTTTACAGTTTTAATGTAGGTATCCTTTTCTTCCCGGGGCAACCATGCAGCTTCAAAAGCATTAATCATAAACTTTGTTATATCTGCCTTTGAGTAATCACTTGCTTTCTGAACACTAATCAGCAGCTCATTCAAATAGCCGCTTTCAAATTGTGCCGGATCGTCAGAGTTTAAAGTTACACATATTCCCTGCTCATGCAGTGTTTTTATTCGATCTACATCCTGTGGCCCTGGATCATCCTTACGTTTAACA
>JAOZPU010000133.1 GCA_029932585.1 Spirochaetia bacterium
TCTGCATCGTAAATCTGTCCACCATAAGCCATGTAATATTGAATAAAATCTCCTCCGGACTTTGGTCTTGACCAGAAACCGTAACCTGGTTCTACAACACCCTTTGCAATGGCTTCTTTACCTGTTGCAATCATGTCATCAAGTGTAAAATTACCTTTTGCAATTTCATCGGGTAATGCTGCAATTTTAGCATCACTCCATCCAAGATCTTTCAGTTTAGTTTTACTAAAAAACATGGGCCTTGCTTCGGTGTCCTGAGGCACACCCCAGATCTGGCCCCTCCAGGAGGTCATGTCCCAAAGGCCTTCTATTACATCGTCAAACTCAGGAGCCATTGCCTTAATCTCTTTTACAGAATCTGCAATAGGTACAATGTATCCTGTGGTTCCGTAGACAGCGATGTTTTCATGACCTGTACACAGAATATCGGGAGCTTTTCCTGCCTCAGCGGCCATGGTAAATTTCTTATTAAAATCTCCCCACCCGGCAGTTTCCTGAACTGCTTCAACTTTTATTACTAGACCTTCACTTTCCAGCTCTTTGTTAAGTTCTTTAGCAGCTTCAATGGCTGCCTTTCCACGCCACTCTTCTGTTGCTCCTGCCTTAGTCCATATTCTTAGAGTAATCTCTTTTGGACCATCTGAAGTTTCTTCTTTATCACCCCCTGCAAATGCAAAGAAAGGAATAATTAAAAGTAAAACCAAAAAAATCGAAATCTTTCGCTTCATAAAAGCCTCCTATATTTTTTCCGGTACAATACCGGGTAATGCCATTTTTTTTATAAATCTTTTCCTTTTTTCTACAAGAATATCTACAGCCAGTGTTGTAATTGAATAAAGACCCATATTTAAATACTTATCCGGCTTATCACTCTCTGTCAGGGTCCATATGGAGATTGGAAGAAAACGTCTTTGTGCTGTCTGAATAAGCTCATCTGTCAGATATTTAAACTGAATATTTATGCCGCAACAGGATGCTTTTACTGCCATATGACAAATTTCATCTGCAATAGCAGAAGCGGATTTCTCTGAATCAAGAAACATTTTCTTACTCAGATTAAGAAGAACCTGGAATTCCGGGTAGTTTTTCTTCAAAGAAGCGGCTCTGGTATATTCACAACCCGAGATAATTACAGAATCTACCATATGGGCCTTCTTAAGTGCTTTCGTCATTGGAACTATGCATTGGTCATCTTTTACATCCACATTTAATAATCCGCCAAAATCGTTTGCAATAATAATTGCATCATTTAAAGTAATTATTTCTGTAATCTGATTTCTTTCTTTAGAATTCGTTTTAATCAATCTATTAAGTTCTGTCAGTGTATGATCACTAACCCTGACTTCTCCATGATCCACTGTTTTTATAAAATCATCATGAAAAAGGACAGGAAGTCCATCTTTAGTTGATCTTACATCAACTTCCACAAAATCAGCTCCCATTTCCATACCGGTAATTATTGATTCCAAAGAATTAGGAGGTGTATTATTACATCCACTGTGGGCTGTTATTAAAGTATAGCAGGTATCCATATCAATCCTTTCCAAAAGATATGGTAGTTTATACCCAGTTTGTCAAAACTGTCAAAATTTTAAATTTGCCAGCTTATTATGCTTTTATTACATAATTGGCAATAGTTGTCTAAATAACAGAAATGATTCAAAATTTAGATAATGGCTATTTTATTGAATAACTATGTTATAGTAAATAAAGAAGATAATTATCAGGAGAATTTTATGAAACAGACCCCGGGAAAACATCGACTTAGAAAAAAAGAACTTGTCTCAAATATTTTTTCACTTTTTTCCGAAAGATATGATTCAACAGATGAAAAATCAATTTTCAACCTTACTATTTCAATTTCAGAGATACAAATTTATCTTGAAGAAAGATGTAATGTTAAATATACAAGCAGTACCTGGATATATACTCAGATTAAACGCTATGAAGATATTTTAGGAGTTCATCTTTTTAAAAAAATAAAATCTCCTGATAATCCTGAAAATTTTGATATTGCTATCTATGAAGGAATGACATCCTTTACCCAATTTCAACACCTTTACCTTACCCATAAACTTAAAATAGCCAATGGAATCTATGATCAGATAAAAAACAGTATTGAAACATGGAAAACAAATGTTTCCCTAAAAATACTACTGGGATCTGGTACTAATATCTACCATCTTGCAAATATTATTTCAGGCAGATCAAAAGAGGATAAAATTCATTATCATCTTTATACACATAATCTGGGAGTCATTAACAATTTGATGGAACCTGAAAATATATCAGAGTATATAACATTATATACTCCCGCCGGAAAGATAGATACTATTGGAAATACAATAGTAGGAGATGATAATACTTTTTATCTGTCAACGAAGTTTGACTTTATTATCCAATCTACTAATACCATTTTTAATAATAAACTATACGTTCATACAAAAGAGGAAAGTATCAGAAAACAAGTTATTCTTAAAGAATGCAGCGGAATAAAAATTCTTGCTCTTGTTATGGATGAATTTAAAACAACCAGGGATGATAGTATGTTCTGTTATGGAGAACTATCTGATAATGATTTTATAATTGTTCCCAAAACCAGAAGTAAAAGAGAAGCAGAGTATGAAAGAATGTTTAAAAAAATGGATAGTTTCATGATTCCGGAAATAGTTCACTGGAACTATGTAATATATAAGGTAATAAAATAGACTAATAGACTGTTTTTGCATATTAAACATTTTTTCTTCTCTCAGGTTATTTCTGATACTCTCAAAATTGAGGAGTAATAAATGAATGACATAACAATGATTGGACACATATCCAGAGACATTATGATATATAAATCAGATGAAGTTAGATTAACCGGAGGACCGGTTATCTACTCATCTGCAGCTGCATCAAGATCAGGTAAAAAAATACAGGTAATTACAAGTGCATCACTCGATGCAGACAAAGAACTTGATGGAATGAGAACAAATGGAGTTGATGTTATAAGACTTGATTCAACAGCTACTACCAGTATAGAAAATATCTATTTTTCTGCAGACAAAGAGAAAAGAAAAGTTACACTTTTATCTCAGGCAGACCCTTTTACAATAGAATCTCTGCCGGAAACTGACAGCACAATTTATCATTTAGCAGGTTTATTCCGGGGAGAGATTCCGGATAATTTTATTCCTTACCTTGCAGAAAAAGGTAAAGTGGGAATAGATGTTCAGGGCTTACTTCGCTGCAGTGAAGAAGGGAAACTTCTTTTTAAGGACTGGGACTCAAAAAAAGAACTTCTTCCAAAAATCACCTATTTAAAAACGGATGCTGCGGAAGCAGAAATATTAACTGGTGAAACAGATAGGGAGAAAGCTGCATATATCCTTGCTTCCTGGGGTGCAGAAGAGGTTATGGTTACACATAATACTGAAGTTATTGTACTTGTAGATGGGAAAATATATAAAGCACCTTTTGCACCGGCAAATCTTTCCGGTAGAACAGGACGTGGTGATACTACCTTTGCAGCATATCTTGCATGGAGACTTGATCATGATCCGGAAGAATCAGTTCGCTATGCAGCAGCTTTATGTTCAATTAAAATGGAAAGTCCTGGTCCATTTTCCGGAACTATAGAAAATGTGAAAGCAAGGATGGTTAAAGACCGGTAATCATATCTTAACACTACAATGCCTCAAGGCGATGTATTTCAGAAATCAGCCTTACAGATTCTTTGGAAAGTTTCCTTCCAATGGAAAAAAGAAAATCAGAACAAAACTGCTTTTTCTCATTATCTGAAATTTCATCAATATCCGCTCTGCGTAATTTATACACTGTGGCGCTTCCAACAGCTGTAAATGTAGCAGATATTGGACCAGGATTGAAAAATGTCAACTTCCCAAAATAAGTACCAGGAGAATACTTTGCCAAAATTTTATAAGAAACTTTACCATAGTATAATCTCTGCTCTACAAAACCGGAAGTAACCATATACAGAGAACTGCTTTCCTCTCCTAAAGAAACAACAACTTCTTTATCAGAATAATTTTTTTGTACTGCAATTTTTTCAAGTAAATCAATTCCGCTTTTTTCCAGCCCTTTGCAAAGATCATTTTCCTCAAATGATACAGGAGAGGTAATTCTGTAGTCTTTGTCCTTATAAACATTTCTTAATATCTTATCTTCAGCATATTCAAGAGCACGTGCTGTTGAATGGAAAATTTTCACATTGACCTTTTTCTTATTTTCAATAAGAGCAAATGATTTTTTCATTTTTCTACCAAATCCCAGATGCTTATGCATATGGCAGAATATTATCTCTGTACCTTTTTTTTCTGCCAGCTGTACAAGCTGCATCAGTAGAACCATTCCACTCATGTCCATAGACAAAACCCGACGGAAGTGAATTATAATAACAAGTCTACCATTTAATCTTTTTGTAATACGCCGGTACAACTGATCTGTTGTTGCAAAAAACAGGTCCCCCTGAAGTTCTATAAGAATTCCCTTATCTTTATGCTCCAAAAGAATTTCACGGTGTTTAAGACTTCTTTTTCTTGGTGATGGATATTCTGAAACTGTTGTCTGACGTCTAATAAGAGACCGGGTAACTTCCCTTCTTAGAAAAGTAATTACAGCAAAAATCATCCCTATACCTACAGCTTTCGTCACATCCAGTAAAATTGTTGCTACAATAACTAGTATTGCATTTACTGCATCTATTCTTGTTCGTTTACTTTTAAACCAGTAAAAGATATTTATATTTATCATTTTGAGACCAATATAAATTATTACACCTGATAAAGCTGACAGTGGAAGAACTGCACCTACACCTCTTCCGAAAAGAGTCATAAATAATATGATTAAGCCTGCAAAAACAGGGCTCCACCGTCTACCACCAGCCATAGTATTTGCAAGAGTAGAACCTTTTGTTCCACCACCTCCAACACCACCGGCAAGCCCAACCAGCATCTGGCCTATTCCCTGGGCCACAAGTTCTTTTTTTGCATTATGTCTCATTGTTGTCTGTGTATCTGCTACAAGGGCTGTAAGAAGACAATCAATCATTACAAGAACAGTAAGAGCAAGAGAAGATGTTATAATTAAATCCCATGGAAGCACTAACAGATTAACATTATTAAAACGACTTATAATTTCTGAAAACTCCAGTTTAGGTAAAACTCCGATTACCCAATGACTATTTGAATTTTCAGCACCAACAGTTATAATTGAATAGGCCACAATTCCGGTTAATAACCCCATTAATACAGAGGGAAGTCTGGATGCAAATCTTTTAAATAAAAAAATAGATATCAGAGTAATCAAAGCAACAAGTAATGGAATATAATTTTGCCAGCCGTCTATCGTCCAGTCAGGATATATATTTAAAACCTGGGACTTAATCATAAGTATACCAATAGCAGAAATCATACTGGCAACAACAGGATAGGGAATGAGTTTTACGAGTTCTCCACCTTTTAAAAGTCCGAATAGTATTTCAAATACTCCTGTAAAGAATATGACTGCACTTACAATTATAAAAATCTCAGAAGTTGAATATTCAGGAATTAATTTGACAATGAGACCCGAAAGGAGGATGGTTACCGGTCCATTGGGAGCACTGATCATACCAATAGTAGCTCCTGATATCCCGGAAACCAGAAGTAGAATTACTGCACCAAGAAGTCCGGCAACAGCACCCTCCGAAGCACTCATCCCCATGGATGAAAACAGCAGAACACTTAGCCCTATTGTCTGCGGAAGAACTGCTACAGCTCCTGTAAACCCTCCGGAAAAATCTGAAACCAGTGAGGAATTTGATTTTGAAAATAATGTTTTAAAAGTTGAAGTAATGTTCATAGCTGAGTATATTAGCATTTATGAAAAACAGTGTAAATAAAAGTACTTTTTTAGTTATGAGCACTATCTGTTAAATCAGCGTTTTTCCTAAAATTTCCAGGAGCCATACCTTTAACAGCATAAAATGTATGACCAAAATGGCTTAAATTATTAAATCCACATTGCAGGGAGATATCAATAATAGAATCACTGGTTGTAGCTAATAACTCTCCTGCTTTCTGACACCTAACCTCATTAAGATATTTAATAAATGTAGTGCCAGTTTCCTGCTTAAACAGTGCATGGAAATGACTACGGCTCAATGGACAAAATTTAAGAATTTTTTCAATTGTAATACTATTCATATAATTTGTATTAATATAAAAAAGTACATCCTGAATATGACTGTTTGATAAAGGCTGAGCTATCTCTCTTCGTATTGGAATAATAAATTCTCTGTCACGCATAAGAGTAACCAGAAGTTCAATCAGTTTTAACCTGATTGTCCAGGAATAACCATGATAACGATTTTTAAATTCCCATTCCATACTCTCAAATAATTTTCCAACTCTTTCCGAACCTATTTTTGACAGACTGACACTGTTATTAAATTTTAGATACAATTTTATCTGTCCAAGAATAAAAAGTGCTTCTTTTTCCACATGAACAGAAGAAGAAAATAACTCTTCATCAAAATAAATCTGTCTTAATTTTAAAGATTTTCCATGAACACTACTTAACTTGTGTTCATGTCCTGCCGGATAAAACAACAAGTCACCATTATTTATATATTCAGAGTTTCCTTCATAACAAAAAATCATTTCATGTTGTTCGTGACTATGAAGATGTAAATCTCCTTTATTTTTCCCATTAAGCTCGATATCACTGATAAAAAATAATAATTTCATATAAATCAAATATAAGCTTAAAAGGGATTTTTCTTCAATAGCAAATACTTTCAGACAATAGCACAAGTTTAAAAGATAATTATGGAGGAATATTATTTTTTTCAATGATATACTATATGCTGAAATTATATTTAAAGGAATTAAAATGGAAGAAAAAAGAGTTGTTCTAACCGGAATGGGTACTGTAAACCCTTTAGGAATGAATGTTGCAGATACCTGGAAAAAAGTAATGGCAGGTGAATCTGGTATTGGACCAATTACACACTTTGATGCATCTAATTTACCAACAAAAATTGCCGGAGAAATTAAAGACTTTGATTACAAGCAGTATTATACAGAAGAGCAGCTAAAATCTGCAAAAAGAGCAGATCTTTTTGTCCACTATGCTGTAGCAGGTATGAAAGAAGCTGTAGAATCCTCTGGTATTGATATTAAAAAAGATCCGGATAGGATTGGAATCTCTATTGGAAGTGGAATTGGAGGTTTGCAGGTTCAAGCTGATAATGCTATTGCACTTGCCAATAAAGGGCCCAGAAGAGTTAGCCCTTTTTATATACCTATGTCTATTGGTAACATTGCTGCTGGATTCGTAAGTATGATATATGGATTTAGGGGCCCTAATTTAAGTACCCAAACAGCTTGTGCTACTTCTAACCATGGTATTGGAATAGCTATGATGCTTATAAAAGCCGGTATGGCAGATGTGATGTTTGCAGGAGGAACCGAAGGCACAGTTGTGGAACTTGCTATGGCCGGATTTTCAAACATGAGGGCTATATCAAAAAGGAATGACGATCCAAAAGCAGCCTCCAGACCTTATGATAAAGATAGAGATGGATTTGTATTGAGTGAAGGGTCCAGTATTCTGGTTCTTGAAGAATATGAACATGCAAAAGCAAGAGGAGCCAATATTATATGTGAAGTTGCTTCTATTGGTATGTCAGGTGATGCTTACGACTTTGTTGCACCGGATCCTTCCGGAGGTGGTGCTTTACTTTCTATGGAAATGGCATTAAAGCAAGCAGGTGTAAAAAGTGACGAAATTGACTACATAAACATGCATGGGACTTCTACTCCTGTAGGTGATATAGCAGAAAGTAAAGCTGTATATAAACTTCTTGATGGAAAGCAGGATAATGTAACTGTGGGTTCAACAAAATCACTACACGGACATCTTCTTGGTGCAACAGCAGGGTTAGAAGCAATAATATGTGCTATGGCTATAAAAGAGGGTAAAATACCGGCAAATATCAATATAGACAATCTTGATCCTGAAATACCATTGACATGTATAAACACGGAAGTTGTGGAAAAAGAAGTAAAAATTGCAATGTCAAATTCCTTTGGATTTGGTGGTCACAATTCAAC
>JAOZPU010000134.1 GCA_029932585.1 Spirochaetia bacterium
TTTTAGACTGGATTGATCATTTTAAAAGTATGGGGATAAATGCACTCTATTTAGGACCTGTTTTTGAATCAGCAGAACACGGATATGATACAGTAAATTATTTTACAGTAGACCGAAGATTAGGGACTAATGAGACATTAAAAAGAGTTGTGATGGAACTTCACAACAATGGAATTAAAGTAGTACTGGATGCTGTATTTAATCATACAGGAAGAGATTTTTTTGCCTTCAAAAATTTGCAACACTATGGAGAGTCTTCAATCTATAAGGAATGGTTTTATGGCCTGGACTTCAACAAAAGAAGCCCCCTTAATGATCCCTTTGATTATCACACCTGGGACGGGCACTATAACCTTGTTAAATTTAACCTTAACAACCCCGATACCTCTGAGCACCTGTTTGAAGCTGTAAAGATGTGGGTAGGTGAATTTAACATTGACGGGTTACGTCTTGATGCAGCAGCCGATCTGACAGAGGGTTTTATGCAGAACCTTTCAACATTAACAAAGGAGTTAAAAAAGAATTTCTGGCTAATGGGTGAAGTAGTACATGGTGATTATAATATATGGGCAAATAAAAACACCTTGCAATCCACTACAAATTATGAATGTTATAAAGGCCTATATTCCAGTTTCAATGATACAAATATGCATGAAATTGCCTATGCACTAAAAAGACAGTCAGGATCAGGTGGAGTTTACAAGAATATCAGGCTCTACAATTTTTTAGATAATCATGATGTAGACAGAATTGCAAGTTCTCTGCACAACAGAACACATCTATTTCCGCTACATATACTTCTTTTTACAATGCCGGGAATCCCCTCTATCTATTATGGCAGCGAATGGGGAATTACCGGGCACAAGGGAGGCTACAATGACATGGCCCTCCGTCCCTCCCTGGATCTTGATTCAATGTATAGAGAAAACAGTGATGATCTTAAAAGTGTAATAACCAGGCTATCTGATATTAGAAAGACCAATAATCAACTAAAGAAAGGATCATATATAGAGTTAAAAGTAGGACCCCAAATTTTAATATTTATGAGAGAAGCTGGTGGAGAAAAAACTATTGTATATATAAACAGCTCTAATAAAGAGATTGAGATAAATCATCACATTCCCGCAGAAGACTGCGAGCTGTATGATGTACTAAATAATTATAATATTTTTAAGTGTCAAAATGGCGATGTTAATGTCAAAATCCCTGCAAATTGGGGAAGGATTCTTGTTGTTAGAACTCTTTAGCAAGGACCAAAAATCATTATAGATAGACTTCCACCTGTCATAAAAAAAAGAAAATAAAAACCAACAAGGTTTAGAAAAACATTCTGGCCCAGATCTGTTATACCAAAAGCAATTTTTCCCATTGTTGCTTTCATTTAGCTACTCCCTGCTGCCATCTTCTCCTGATAATCAATATCAACAGCATCCCAGGGATAACAAATCCACAGATCTTCCAGTTCATCCCCAACAAAGTAGTGTGAAACTTCTTTAGGAATTGAACCCTCTTTTAATTTATTTTTATTGTGAAGAACAGCTACAGAAATTTCAGAAGGTTTATGAGTTAGAAGTTCTCGAAGGCAGTACTCAAGGGTAATTCGGGAATCATCAACTTCATCAACTAAAAGAATTTTTCGTCCTTCCAGCTTGCTTTCAACTTCATCAATCCACTGCACTTTCTCAGGTGCATCCTTTGGTTTATCATTCTCATCATAATAGGAAATACCAACAGTATAGATAGGTCTGTTTATATATGTTTTTAGCATTCTGGCAGGAATAAATCCCCCAGTCCCAATAGCTACAATAACATCAGGATTATACCCTGTAGCTTGAATCTCTTCTGAAAGACGTTTTACTGTTTTATGAATTTGATTATAACTTAGATAAAACTTTGAGGGATCTGACATAATACTCACCTTTACGCTTTTTTCTACAATATTTAAGTAATATCTTTTTTTCAAGAGGGCCTCTTCACTTTAAAGTAAATTAGGTGTATTTTACTCTTGAATTATTACAAAGATATAATTTCTTTAAAATGGAGATGATAATAATGGCATTTATAAAATCGGCACTTGAAATTGCTATGGAAAGAACAAAAGATGTAAAAGTCAATCCGGAAGCAGTAAAGTTAGATAATCTGTTAAAAGAAGGTCGAAAACTTGCATCGGAATATCTGTTTACAGTAAATTTTGATAAAGATAAATTTAAAAACAAAATACAAAGTTATTCAGGAGATAATAAAAAAGTATTTTCCGAAGGAATTGTAAAGACATTTTTATCCAATATTGTTCTACCCAAAAATGAAAACTATGAAGAACTTCTTCTAAATATCCAATCAGGCCTGTTTGAAATATCTAAAAATGAAAAAGATATAACTGTTATGTTGGAACAGATTAAGCAATTTTTCATACAATACCTGGAAAATAGAAAACAACTAATAGAAGCTGTAAAACAGCAGTATGCCCCAAAATTGATGCAGAAACAACAGGAAATGGTTCAGCAGTATGGCCAGGAGGTAACTCTTTCACCGGAACAGGATCCTGAATTTATGGAAATATTAAAATCAAACCTATTAAAAATGGAAACACAGTACAACGAGTCATTAATAGGTGCAAAAGAGGAATTGGGTAAAATATTGTAGGGGCACTATATATATGTATGGACAGCCACCCAGGGTTTGCAAAGCAAAATCCTGGGTGACTGTCCCTACATGTTATTATCGCCCCATATACTGAAACCATTCCTCGGGTATCATAGAAACAGGTGTAATATATCCAAACTGTCCTGCGTCCTCTTCAATTATGGATGTTGGGAAACCAATTAATTCATAAAAAGAATCTATAGCTGCTCCGCCGGAATTACCACTGTTTATTTCTGCATCTGTTTTAATAAGAAGGTTCTCATTAGATCTTTCAAATCCACTGACTATTCCCCTTGTCATAGAAATTGAGGCCCTTGAACCAGTTCCCCCTATTCCGGGGTAGCCAAGAAAAGTTACAGGCTGTCCAAGCTTAATAGTATCTGCATTTCCCAAAGTAAAGTAGGGGAATTTATAGGCAACAGGAACAGAGTTGCCATAAATTCCGGAAGATATCTTTAGCAAAGCAAGATCTTTTTCTATGGAATAATCTATTAGTTCAGCTTTAAAAAGCTCTTCAGGAGGAAGTTCATTTGACAAATTAATTGCAACATATATATTTTCAGATACATTTCCTGTAAAATCTTCAATGACATGCCAGTTAGTTAGAATATAACCAGATGAACTAACAAAACAACCAGAACCTTTACCTGCATTTCCAATAATCTCTACTGTTGCCATTAGTGCATTCTGAACTTCATCACTTATTGCAGGAAATCTGGGAATCTTTAAAATTGCAGAAGATGCTTCTCTACCTAATTCCGCTAAAATAGAAAACTCTGCAACATGATCATTGGAAACCTGATCAAATACCATTATATAGTATATGCCCGATTTTACATTTTTATTATCACTACCCTCGATAATTATTGTTTCTTTTCCAAGAAGACTCTCTCTTAAAAAATCATTATTCTCCCGGGTAATCATCTTATTGTTACAAGATACCATTAGATCAAGATCTGAACTGGTATTATATAGATCGAT
This sequence comes from Spirochaetia bacterium, assembly GCA_029932585.1. Classification (GTDB taxonomy): domain Bacteria; phylum Spirochaetota; class Spirochaetia; order B11-G9; family B11-G9; genus JAJRQE01. Next base: position 3,625 of record JAOZPU010000134.1, read on the forward strand.
ACGAAATGCCTCAGTATTGGCAGGAACTTTAAGAGCAAATATTGCTGCCATTCCTTTTTCAGGTAATAGTTCAGAATTTACAGGAATTCCAGGAAGAAGAGTATCTTTTAGTTCATAATTTTCAAAATCCATTACAAGCTTAAAAGGGATTTTTGCAGATTTCAAACCATTAATCTGAGGAAGGATATTATGTTGATAACTTATATCAACATAATATATATCGTCTTCCAATGGTATTTCAGATAATCTTGTTATTAGAATACTTTCATTATAGTTTTCTTCTGTGCTTAAATAATCTACATAATCATAACTTTCAATCTCCTCTCCCCTCTTTATAAATATATCTAAATCTGCAGGAGAGTTTTTCAGAGTCAACTTAACAGAAAATACATCTGATGGAACTCTAAATTTAAAAGTTTGATATGATTGTCCCTGATCTGAAAGATCAATAGATCCTGATATTTCACGACCAGAAACCAGGTCATTTTTTGAAGATAAGTTTTTTCCAACAGAAAAAGAAAAAACAGGAAAAAATAATAGTATAATCAGTATAAAAAAGTTTAGTTTTAAAAGAGGAAATTTCACTGGGATTCCTTAGTAATAGTTTATTATTGCAGATATTATCACAATCCAGATATTTTTCAACCTTTCCCATTGAAAAAACTGGTTGATAATCAATATAATGACATCTATACATAGTTTCTGTGGAGGGAAAACAATGGCAGTTGAAAGAACATTTACTATAATTAAACCAGGAGCTCTTCAGCGTAGACTTGTTGGTGAAATAATTTCCAGATTTGAAACTAAAGGATTTAGGATCTTAGGTATGAAAACTTTGAAAATCCCTAAAGAAATAGCAGAAGAACATTATAAAGAACATGTTGGGAAATCATTTTATAAGCCACTTTTATCATATATGACCTCTGACCCTGCTGTAGTTATGGTTTTAGAGAGAGAAAATGCTGTTGAATCTCTTCGTAAACTAGCCGGAGCAACAAACCCGGATAGTGCAGAACCAGGAACTATTAGAGGCGATTTTGGAGTAACTACAAAAAAGAATATAGTTCATGCTTCCGATTCTCTTGAAAGTGCAGTAAGAGAAATTGATATCTTTTTTAATAAAAATGAAATAATAAATTATTCTGACAGTTTAAAAGAGTGGTACTAATATGACTAATACTATTCCGGCAAAAAAAGTTGGTATAATTAGTGCAGGAGCATGGGGAACTGCAGTAGCAAAACTTATTGCAGACAATGGCAATTCTGTAGAAGTATGGGATTTTATGGAATCTGTTGTAGAAAGTATTAATCAGGACCATGTTAATGATCGTTTTCTTCCGGGAGTAAAACTCCCAAACACACTCACCGCCAGTACAAATATTGAAGAAGTTGCAGATAACAAAGATTTCCTAATAATTGCATCTCCATCTCTCTATATTATGGATATTGTTAAATCACTTATAAAAGTACAGGGAATATCAGGAGGGAAAACTGTTATTGGTGTTCTTACAAAAGGTTTTATAGATACCCAAGCAGGCCCCTCTTTAATTCTTAAATCTTTGGAAGACTATCTGCCAGGGTTTTATAGGAACTCCCTTGTATATATTTCAGGTCCAAGTCATGCAGAAGAAGTTGCCAGAGGCAAATTAACAGGACTTATTAGTGCATCTAAATCTGGTAAAAATGCAATTAAAATTAGAAAACTTCTCTCTTCAAATAATATGCTGGTATTCCCATCCCTTGATGTTGAAGGAGTACAAACTTCCGGAGCAGTTAAGAATGTAATTGCAATTGCATTCGGTATGCTTGATGCTCTTATGGAGTTAACAGATAATTTTGGAGATAATTCAGAATCACTTCTTCTTGCAGCAGGTCTTAATGAAATACAAACCCTTGGGACAGCACTGGGATCTATTTACCCTGAAACATTCACGTCCATTGCTGGAGTAGGAGATCTGGATGTAACATGTCGAAGCAAGTATGGAAGGAACAGAAGATTTGGCGGTGAAATTATTAAAGACAGAAGAATTGCCAAATTTGAAAACCTGGATCATTTAATTAATAATATTGATGAAATAGGCTATCTTCCTGAAGGTATAGTAGCTGCTCGTTTTGTTCATAAGTTGGCAACTCAGTATAAGTTAAAATTACCAATATGTAACATGGTTTACAGAATTCTAAATAAGGAATTAAAACCATCTATTGGCCTGGGAGAGATGTTAAGAGGGATGAACCTGTAACAACGGTTAATCTTGACAACACACCTTCATATGTGTACTTTTTACATGTATAGTATAGAGTATAGGAAGAAGTATAATGAATACAGTGAGATTGAACATTACACTGCCGGATAATCTTGCAGCAAGGATGAATTCCTTTATAAAACCCAGACAGAGAAGCAGATTTATTGCCGAAGCTGTAGGGCAAAAAATTGCAGAACTGGAAGAGTTTGCCCTTAAGAAGCAACTGGAAGAGGGGTATAAAGCCCGGAGAGAAGAAAGTCTTGAAATAACAAAAGATTTTGAGAATTCAGATTTACGAGGGTGGGATGAGTATTAAACGGGGAGAAATATATCTTTGTGCTCTCGATCCTATTATCGGTAAGGAGATTGCCAAAACAAGACCGGCCGTGGTCGTTTCAAATAACACCGGCAACAAATTTTCAGGGACAATTACAATTCTTCCAATTACATCCCGTAATATTGATAAGATCTATCCTTTTGAGGTTCATATTGAGAAAGGCAGTGGTAATCTTCAAAAAAACTCAAAAGTAAAGGCAGATCAAATACGCACAATAGATAAAAGCCGGTGTGTATCTCTTATTGGTGAGTTAGGAGAGAATTATCTAAAAAGGATTGAAAAAGCCATAAAAATTCATCTTACCATAAATTAAGAACCTGGATCCATATTCAATTTCTGAACAAGACTCTTTAGATATTTCATGTTTTCAAGGGTATAACAATCCCATTTCATAGGGAAAAAAGAATTGTTATGGAAAAGTGGCTCTTTATCTAAAGGGAAAGAACATAGCTCCATACTTTTTCCCCATAATGGTGTACGGGGAACAGGTGAATATTCAGCCAGAGAAACTCTGATACCCGTAGATGCCGCAGTTTTTATTGACCCTTCCACATCTTTCCATTGTTGACTGGGTAACCCGCCAAGAACATAGGCTGTAATTTTATTTTTTGAAAACCCAGCACTTTCAAGAGTTTCTACAACACGAAACAAATCATCTTCTTCAAATTTATCATCATAATCAGTATGGAAATCTCTGGATGAAGACTCATACCCAAGTCTAATTTCCTGAAATCCGGCTCTTTTCATTAAGAAGGCTGTATCTTTATCTAAAAATTGAAGATGAACAGCATTAGGAAGATAGAATTTAAGCTGAAGATCCTTCTGTATAATAAGTTCCAAAAAAGGCTTGATACTCTGTTCACTGTTTACTAAAAGAGCATCATCATAAAATGCAAAATTACTGGTGCCAAAACGTCCATGCATTTCAAGAAGTGCTTCAAAAGCAATTTCTGCATTCCCTTTTATAAACTTTTTACAAAGGAGATCCGAAGCACAATAGTCACAGTGAAAGGGACATCCCTCATTTAACCTAAGTACTCCAGCATCTTTCCAAACCTCTTCCAGCATAAGTGGTCCCTTTGGAATTTCACCAGTAGGAACAGGAAGGGAATGTGCCTTAAAAACTGTTTTGATACTTTCTTCAGCATTTCCAGTGACTACATAATCTGCACCTGTAGATACTTTACAATGATCAGGCATTAAATTTGCATATATTCCACCAGTTAATACCGGAATTTCAGGAAATAACTCTTTGCAAATTCCAACAGCTTCTACAACACCCTTATACCAGTATGTCATACCAGAGGTAACAAAAATAATATCCGGATTAGCATCTTTTACTTTTCTTTTTAGAATGTCAGCTAAAACACCATAACGACCAAAAGATCGTTCAGAGTCAACTCCATGGGGTAAAGGAATTCTCATTCGCGGGAACTTACCTGTTCCATTTGAATAACGGCGGGGTTTCCCAAGTAAACTGTTGGTTTCTTTATCATTATAATCAAGGCCATTAACAAAAAAAACTTCATAACCAGATTCTTCAAACCATCTTCCTAACCGAAGAAGCCCATAAGGTTTTAGAAAAAGATCAAATAAAGCAAAATCATATATTGGAGGTTGAAATAGTAATAATCGCGGTTTTGTTGATATGTTACCCATTGTTGTACAGCTAAACCTAAAAACTTTGGTTTGACAAGAGAATTATTCGTTTTTTGATTGTATGGGCAGCCACAAAGGGTCGATAAATCGATCCTGTGGACTGCCCCTACTGGACATTCAATGATCTTTTTGTTATCTTTCTTTCTGTTCATATGGCGCCGTACCCAAGCGGTAAGGGAGAGGTCTGCAAAACCTTCATGCACCGGTTCGAATCCGGTCGGCGCCTTAAAAAC
>JAOZPU010000135.1 GCA_029932585.1 Spirochaetia bacterium
GTACTCTTTGTTCCATTGTTATTTACAATTGTGAAGCTTCCATTTAACTGCTGGGCAAGCATCTTTATAAGCATAATACCAAAACCTTTCTGCTTTTCTATATCAAATCCATCAGGTAATCCAATACCATTATCTCGTACTGATATTGTAACATTTCCTTTATGCTCTTTGAGATTAAACTCAATAATACCAGCCGATTTATCAACAAATGCATATTTCATAATATTTGTAAGAATTTCATTGACAATAATACCAATTGGAATTAATTGTTTTGAATTAAGTTGAAAATCATCAATATCTTTTTTTATTACAAGATGGAGATTTACAGGAAAGAAAGATCTAATATCATCAATTAAATTATCGAGGTATTCTTTTACAGAAGTTGTCTGATAGTCCTTAGTTAATAATAGTTTATCATATAGTACTTTCATACTGTCAACACGACCAGCTGCATCCTGTAAGGCAGCTTGAATTAAAGGATTGTTTTCAGTTCTAGCTTGTAGAGATAAAAGACTTGTAATTGAAGCAAAATTATTTTTTATACGATGATGAGTTTCTTTGAGAATTATTTCTTTCTCTAATAATTGTTTCTTTATCTTTTCTTCAGCCAGTTTTTTATCAGTGATATCATGAAATATTTCGAATTTGGAAATACTACCATCTGCGTTTATTATAGGTGTATCAAATAACTCATAGTACCGGTTAATCTTATGAGAGTACCAATTCCATTTAACAGACTTCCCTTCAAGAATTTCAGAATGTTTGCACCATGGACACTGTTCTGTTCTATTGTGGAAGTATTTATAGCACTTTTGATCGTTTATAGCGCCAAACTGTTCTTTAAGGGGAGGGTTGATATACTCTATATCAAACTGTTCACTGACAATATAGACTCCATCTGGAATGGCATTAAGAATATTTTCCATTTTATTTTTTTCAATACTCAACTGTTCTTCTGCCTGTTTACGATCTGTAATATCTCGTGAGATAACAACCAGGCTATTAATATCTCCACTTTCTGTTTTCAAAGGTAAATATTTGACAGACATAAACCGTTGTTTGTTTTTTATAAAAGTAAACCAGGCTTCATATTCAATTTGTTCCCCTTCCAGACATCTGTTTAGCAGTGGTTTTACAAGTGTCTCAAAGGTTTGTTCACCCAGCAGTTCGGAAACATGCATGCCGATAATCTGGCTAATAGATTTCTCATGAGCTTTTAAATAAGAATTGTTAACATATTTATATGTGAAATCTTTTCCAACTATCGAAATATGATCAGGATCTACTTCAAGAATATCCTTACTTTGCCTTAGAATATCATCGGGACTCTGCTCAACTACAACAGCAAGTTCTTTTAATTTTTCTTCATTTTTCTTAACTTTTCTGTGTGCCTCAAACAGCTTAAATGCCATTTTTATTGAGGAATCAAGAACTGTAATATTTGAACTTTTTACTACATAACCATAGGAATTAACCTTTTCTGTTTTCTCCACTATTTCCGGTTCTGTATGGGAAGACATAAATACTATTGGAAGATCCCTCTCTTTTAGAATCTGTTCCGCTGCCTCTGTACCATCAATACCACGACCTAAGTCTATATCCATAAGAATAAGATCAATGTCACCATTTTCACGGCACAAAGATACAGCTGCCTCACCAGTAGTTGTTGTTAGTACATTATAATTATATTCCTCAAGTTCATCTTTTTTATCTATTGCTATAAACATTTCATCTTCAACAAGAAGTAATGTCTTTTTCTCCGAAACTTTCATTATTTACCTCTTTAAATAATCACAGAAAGAATACTGGTGACAATTTAATTATAAGATAAATGATGATCATGTCAATTCAATTTATAAAATCATGAACAGTTAAGAGAGAAGGCCCGTGCTATTGTTTTTCCGACTTTCAGGCACTGCTCCTGTAATAATAAATCGCAATACTGCCACCTCAATAATCAGTATTCCAGACAGAGATAAAAACTTCTCATTCCCCCGCTCCCGGAATGCATATTTAACTATATGATTATGCCTAAGGAGCAGATATGGGACGACACAAATTACCTTATAATATGAAAAAGCCCAATGAGCATCATAAATACTGGAGATATGTCTTATCTACAGGACCAAGAACTGAAATATCAACTAAAACAAAAGTTAAATATGAAGCTGAGAGGATTGCAAAAGAAGCTTATCAGGCTGCAATACTAAAACAGAAGAAGACAATCACATTTGGGATGATTCAGGCCTTCTGATAACGAAGGCAATGTTTGTTCACATATTGCGAACATTTTGACAAAACGCGAACACAATGGTACTTTTAATTATGGTAATAAACAACAGGGCAGTACTAATAAAAGCAATGAAAAAATATTTAGATTCAAGAAAAGCTATCCAGAGTTGGGTAGCTTCAGTGGAAGGTATAAACCCACAGAACTTTATTGAACTTAGATTAATCTTTGGTTCTGCTGATATTGTAGGAGAGAATGAAATTCTCATTTGTTTTGACATCAAAGGTAATCACTATAGATTGACTGCTAAAGTTATTTATCCAAATATGATTTTTCTGAAAGAGTTTTTGACTCATGCAGAGTATTCTAAAAAATATAAATATAAAGGAAAAAGAAAATGAGTAATGCTATGCAAGTATATAAAGATAATCTCCTAACCATTGAAGCATGGTCAAGCATCCTTCATATAGACTCTGATAAGAAGCTTGAAGATGCATTGCAAGTAATGGAAGATATCATGAATAGAATGGGAGCTGGAGAGAACCACTTAAGGGATTCAGCAGAGGTCTTAAGTTCTGCAATTGAACATTACGAACAAGAACGGTTTCCGATAGAGAAACCTTCAGGAATAGACATGCTGACATTCTTTATGGATCAACATGGACATAAACAGACAGATCTTTCTGATGTTGCTTCACGTTCAGTAATTTGTGAGTTGCTATCGGGAAAAAGACAATTAAATAAAAACCATATTGAGAAATTAGCAAAGAAATATCATGTCAGTCCTGCTGTATTTTTTTAAGTAAAAGGAACCTGTAGTATGGATCTTAACTCATCTGAAAGCCTCATAAAAATGACGCCCTGAATTCCGTTTTAGCTATAATCAATCGAGATAAACTGAAGTGCATTGTCATAGATTAGAGTTTTCTTCTCCGGAAATTCCTCCGTAAAAAGCTCGATTCTTTGTTTTACAAATTCTCTACATGGATTTTAAGTCAGGTTCCATTGAACAATCCTCCTGGTTTTTAGTTCCAGGATGATTAGCAGGTAGAATCTCATACCGAAAAGAGTATAAATCGTCATAAAATCCATTCCGAACAAGGAATCCCAATTAGATTTCAGGAATTGCTTCCAACTTCCTGTTTGTTGAATCTTTTATGGCTTTTGATACTGGTTTTCTCCCCGGAGTTTTATGCTTGTATATCCATAAATTCTTAATGAAATTCCGCTGCCAAACCAGTAATGTCGAAGGTTTCACCAGCGTCAGATGGTTTATGGTTCTTCTTGAAAGTTTGAAAATCAAAGAAAAAAGAAGTCGATCATTTCGTTGTACAGTTGATTGCACTTTTTGTTGGTTAATCTGTCGCTTATAGATCTGATTCTCTTTTTTGAGGAGCATCAAAGTGAATATTAAATCTCTTTGCTTAGAGAAGATGATTTTAAAGATGGGATTCAGGAGAGCTGATAGAAAGTAGAACATATTTAAGTATCGACAGTGTTTAATATAAAAGAAATTCAACATTAGTTGAAAAAACTATAGCACGGGTTCTATAAACTATATAAATTGTAAATTTTTTGCTGAAACAGCACTCTGTCTATAGGCTTGGAAAGATAATCATTACACCCTGCCTTCATATACTTCTCGGCATCCCCTTCCATAGCATTTGCTGTCAGGGCTATTATATACAGTTTTTCAAACTTTTTTTCATAGTTTATGTGCCTAAGAGTCTCAAGACCATCCATAACAGGCATTTGCATATCTAAAAGTAGAAGATCATAGGGCTTATCGTTCAACATCTCCAGAGCGATTTTACCGTTTTCTGCAATATCACACTCAAGATCCAATCCCTTCAACAACTCTCTCGTTAGTATCTGGTTTATCTTATTATCTTCTGCAACTAATATTTTATACCGGGTAATAATTTGATTATTCGTAACTGTATCCCATTCGTCTGCTTCAGGATTTCTGTTCAGATGTGCTGCTGATTGAGAATTTCCTGGTCCTTCCTTTTTTTCCGGTAAGGGTAACTCCAGAATAAAAGAGGAACCAATTCCAAATGTGCTGGTAATTGTAAGGTTTCCATTCATTAGTTCTGTCAGTTGCCTGGAAATGGTTAACCCAAGACCTGTTCCTCCAAATTCCCTTTCAGTAGAAGAGTCAACCTGGTTAAATGCTGAAAAAACCAGATCAAGTTTATCATTAGCTATCCCAATACCTGTATCAGTAATCTTAATTATAGCTTTACCAGCATTGTAACTACAATCTATTGTAATAGTGCCATCTTTTGTGAACTTAATAGCATTACCAACAATATTAGTAAGTATCTGAATTATTCTATGTTCAGCTCCAACAACACTCAGGGGAATCGATTCACCAATATTGATAATAAAATTAAGACCCTTAGAAGAGGCCTTACTCTTATACATGCTGTAGATATAATTAAGGGTTGTCTTTAAATTAAAAATAATCTTCTCCAATAAAATTTTACCAGCCTCGATTTTTGAAAAATCGAGTATATCATTTATAAGGGATAGAAGATTTTTTCCTGAAGTCTTTATTAGTTCCAGTTTATTCTTTTTTTCTAAATCATTTTCTTCATTATACAGAAGTTCCGTAAATCCAATAATGGCATTCATTGGTGTTCGGATTTCATGACTCATATTAGAAAGAAAATCACTTTTTGCCTTTGTTGCAGTTTCAGCTAATTCTGCTTTTCTTTTAATTTGATCTGTTTCATAGATTATTTTATAATTGTTAAGCTGTTTACTTGATTCTATCTTGTGAAAAATAAGAAACAAATTTTCATATTCTTTCCGGAGATCCAATGCTGCATGAAAATCACCATTGGATTCCATAATTTTTGATTGTAATTTAGTACACTCCAGTTGCCCTTCCAAATCTTCTATTTCTCCGAATAAAGTTTTTGCTTCCAAAAGAATTCCAAGTGCAATTTCAAGCTTACCAAGTTCATATTGGGTCTTACTATAACCTAATTTAGCATATACGATTTTTGGATTAATTTCTAATTCATTATTTTCGTATAGTTGCTTATAACTTTCACTTGCTTTTTTATATTCTTCTAAATCAAAAAACATATCTGCCTGGGTCAACAATATGCCCAGCTTTAAGTCAACTAAATCTTTGTCCTTTAATAAAGCTATTGATTTATCAATAAAAGTCTGGGCCAATTTAAATTGCTTATCTTGACAATATAACTCCCCAATATTAGTTGTTGCATAACATACTCCGTCAAAAAAATCAATTTCTTCTGATAATTTCAGGACTTCCAGCATATTTTCAATTGCAATCTTCATATTACCAGTCCGGGAATATATTAGAGCAAGATCATGTTTAGCCATGACAAGGAAAAGAGAATTCTGCAATATTTCTGCACTTTTCAATGCTTTAATTTCAAACTTAAAGGCATTTTCATAATTGCCTAAAAAAATATATATTGATGCAAGAACAAGGTTGATTTTAAAGCTCAAAGTTTCATCTTTTATATCATTACTCACAAGAAGAGCTTGATTTGCATTTTTTAAAGCATTTCGAGGATTATTATCTTTTTCAAGATCTGCCTTAATACACAATCCATTTGCCCACCCGGTATTATATACTGGATATTTTAAAGAAGATGCAATTGCTTTGTCAGCAAGATTGTATGCTCTATCCCTGTTAATAAGTCGTAATTGCCATGCAAGCTCATTCTGTATATCTATCAACTCATTTAGATCATAATCTCTCATGGATTTTAAGTAAGTTAATTTATTTTCTAAAACTTCAACACTATCCAACTTCAATTACCTTAGACTTTTATTTCTTATCCCTGTTTAAAATAGTATAAAACATTGATACAATTCAATATCTATTACAATATATCACTTCAAGTAACTTTCCCATAGCATCCATAAACTTATATTTACTTATAAACTATAATAGCTGTTCAAATCATGTTTTAATATCATCAGGCATGAAATATGATAACAGTATTTTCGGACAAATTATACATCATTTTTATTCTCTTTTATTGAAATTGCTAAAGCAAATAATCTCAATTTTATGGATATTTAAAGTGAGTTTTTAATAAACATACAGACAGTGGGGAAATCAACCAATTTAAGTTTAACGGATTATTTAGTTATCAAATGTAATGGTTTCTACACTTCATGTAATTGAATAGTAATAATGATGCTATAACCCCGATAATATTTTCATTTTCTTAATCGTGCCGGAACTTTCTATAATTTCAGCACCTGGGATTTTGTCAATTCCTTGATGCATTCTCTTAGCATTGTAATATGCAATAAATTCATAAACGATTTTTCGAACTTGCTTCTCAGAGAAAAGAAGAAAATAATCTAAAGCTTCTCCCTAAAAATGCTAAGTATGCTGTTTACAGTGGTGTAATGAATCTCGTTCTCCTTTTTAAGGAGCAGCATAGAAAAAATGAGATTCTTTTTTTACGAAAAAGCGTATTGAATATTGAGTTGAGTAAAAAGCATAAGAAGTTGAATATGCGATATCTTACATTTCGTAGATCGCTGAGACAATAGGCATTAAACGAGGTCCTTTCCATCCTGAATCTCGCTGATGTTCCCACCAGTATGCTGCTCCAAGACGGGCTCCCCAGAAGCCCGTAGAAAATTGCTTCCCCATCCTTGCTGAAACTCCGGAAAGCCATCCTTCAAATGGATCATCAATATTCGAATCCCAATCGACCCATCTGTCTTCAATAAAATTGAAATAAGCCAGGGGAAGTCCGAATTCCATATCGATCTGCCACGGATTTGCAGGCTTTAAGAATCGATATACACCCATCAGATTATATGACATTGTTGTAGGACCAAGAGGACTTAAACCGAAAGAACTTCTTACGCCCCAGTCATCGGTAAAATTGTATGTTAGACCGAATCTTAGCTGCATCAACTGGTCAAACTCAAAATACAAATTAATCTTTTCTCTTTCCTCCGGTGTAATCAAATGTAAAATCAAAAATAACAATAAGAGAACTATAAAAATTTGTCTTTTCATAATATTGCCTCCGTTATAAATATAATACATTTCTGAGTCTGCAGTGTATTTTAATATATCTGAGCTCACATTTCAGTTCATAAACTATTCATAAAACCAGTAAATTCTGACGCAGATATCGACGCAGTTTGATATGTGATTTTGTCCTGAAAAAATCAAAAAATATAGATTATGGACAGTATTTCAAAGTATGAATTTTCTTCATTTATCACTTTTAGCTGCAAAACCGGCAACAATCTTTATTGATTGTCCTTCCGTAAACCCAACACTAATCAGGGCATCATAATAATTTTTCATAGTCTCTGCAATTGTGTCAAAAAAGTCTTTGCGCTTATTTAATTCATTAAGTCCATAAACAGCAGCATCTAAATAATTTGGTTCTTTATTTTCTTGCATATAATCCTCCACAATAAATTCAATTTAAAGAAGTATTCATTACTTTACCGATACTTGCAACAAGACCTCTTGTTGATGGAAAAACACAATTATCAAAGCCTCTTCTTTCTAATAAAAAAACTTTGTAACCACTCAGCTATAGTATAACAGATTTCTCAGCAAAATGTGGTTTAAATGAATCGACTAATGCTGTAAAGACATCTTTCTTCTGCTTTTTCATTATCGAAATATAACTTCTAATACTGCAATAATCTTCCACTCTATTGATATTTCGGAAGATACCGAAGATTTTCTGTCTACCCGTTTATAGTATTTTGTTTTACTTATTTACTGTTTCAGTTATAAT
>JAOZPU010000136.1 GCA_029932585.1 Spirochaetia bacterium
CCCGTCGAGTCCATAAACAAACTTTTGGAAAATTTTGACCAAAACGCTTCGACATATTAAGCCCATTTGCATCGAGTACAGATTTAATATCAGATACAGAGTCATAATTTTGTATTAATTTCATAATTGTCTCCGAGAATACTCCAGACAATTACACACCGTCAAGACTCCTGGCTTTTGCTAAAGTATAATATTTACGAGTACTCATAACAATTACTGGTACTACAAATAAAATAATAAAAAATATAACAGAAGCTCTCATATTAAGAACCGGAAACCTTGAGAAAAAATTTGAGAAAGTTTCAATAAGTTTGTAAAGATTTTTCATAACTGTAAAAACTAAGCTTTGGATAACCCAGGGCAAAGGAAACATTCCAACAATACCAACCCATATAAAGGTAGTGATTATGGGAACTAAGATTATTCCGGATAATACTCCAACAGGATAGATAACACCAAAATAGTATAAAACAAGAGGAGCTGTAAAAAGTTGTGCAGAAACAGAAGCTGATAATATGCCTCTTAACTTAGGAGGGATAAAACCAGGTAGTATTCGATTTATGTTTGCACTACCCAAAATTATTCCGCCAAGAGCCAGATAAGAAAGTTGAAAAGAAAGTTCATAAGCACTATTACTATTAACAGTTACCTGAATCAGAAAGCAAATAACAAGTATATGGAAAATATCAGTCCTGGCTCCAGAAAGAGAAAAGAAGCCAAGTAATGTAAAAAAAATTACTGCTCGGGTTAATGAGGGGCCAGATAATACAAGGGAAACATATAACAGGATTATAAGCAGTGTAAGATAAAAACTTATCTTTTTACCGAAAAATGGTGTAAAAAGGAATATAAACCCAAACGCAATTATTCCAAGATGCATACCTGAAAGAGCCAAAATATGAGAAGCACCAGCTTTTCGCAGAGATGTAAAAAGCTCCCCTTTGGGATTTTCCTTCTTCCCTGTAAATAATGCAGAAAACAGTATATCAGGCCCATGGCCAAAACGGCTAATTTTCAGTTTTAAATAATTGAGAATATACGCCCGCTTTTTTAAAATTTTAATATTTACTAATGAGTTCCAGTCGAGAACTTTAATTTTTTCCCGATCTACAAAGATAATTGAAGAGCTTTTCCGAAGAATATTTCTTTTACTTAGAACAATAGTTTGTCCTTTAAAAAGATTTATTCGGGAAACAACAGTTAATTTACCTGAAGCACTTGTTAATGTTGAATTTATACCTTTTGCAGACAAAACCTCAACAGGAAAAATAGACTGTCCTCCGCTTATCTCTTTAGAATCATCTGATACTATGGCAGTAATTTCGACAACATCCCTTTTTTCCTGACCAGCAAAGATATTTTGGGAAAAGAAAGCATTCGAGATATAAAGACCAATAAGCAGAGAAATAAAAAGGGAAATAAATATTTTATTACAAATTATGAATGTTTTAGATTCAAAAATCGATAGAGAAACGCTTAAAGAGGCAAAAAAAATAGCATATATAAGAATTATCTCAGATTTAATTCCACCTGGAATACCCACATATATTAGAAATATTAGAGGTATCAGCAGTGCTAAATCAAAAATTTTTTCTATGGGCAGAAATACGGATTTATCTACTTTTGAGACTATTTAGAGCCTCGCGTGCAGCTCTCTTTACCGAAACAGGATAATCCAGATATCCTGAATAAAGTAAATCATCAAAAGCCACACTATCACCAATAATTCCAATATTATTGATAACTGCCAGTGAAATTTGTAAATCTATAACCCGCCCATTTTCCATATAAGAGTTCATAAACTCTAAGTATAGGGTTAAACGCTCTGCTGCTTCATGAGTACCTATGGCTCCGAGGCAGGAAATAGCTTCAAGGACACTTGATTTAGAAGAAATTCCATGTTCATACTCTACAATTGTGAGATTAAAATGCTCAATAACCAAATCAGAAGCATCTGCCCATTTAAGTGCAGTTAACTGTCTGACAGCACTATATCGTAATTCCCTTATACGTTGTTCCTCCTGGGGATCTTCCACCTTTACAACTAAACCTATATCAAGAGCCATTTTATAGAGACTACCCTTCTCTTCAATCGGCATTTCAGAATCTTCTATTGCAAGATTAAGGGCTGAAATTTTATCAGAAGGAACACTGTTTTTTATTACTTCCACCAGAGACTGGCTATAACTGCCCCCCAGGTTCTTTAAGGCAATATTTGCTTTATATGTTATATCGTCTGAATAATTAGCAGATCCTGCACTAAACACAATTGGAAATGAGGAAGTTTCTCCAAGATCACCTAAAGTTACGACTGCTTCTGCAATTACCTGCAAAGGGACATCCATACCTGACCTGAAATTTCCATTTTGAATTTCTAACCAGTTATTTAATTCAGTAATTATATTTAAATCCGGAGTCATATTACCCAATGCACCTAAAATCTCAACTTGAACCTGTTCATCTGCATAAGTATTAAAAAGTTTCCATATAATTGAAGAAGAATCACTATAGCTATTCAATCCTGAAAGCCTGACTGCTAATATAGTAAGCTCCCGGGCGGAAGCATCAGATGCAAGATTTTTAGAATTACTCAGGATAAAATTTAGTGCATCATTATACAGGGGACCCATATTTGTATCAGGATACTCTGCAGAATTTTGTAAAACTTGTATTTTTGTAGATAATGACCCCCTGGCAAAGTTTTTCTGCATTGCAGAAAGGACAGGATTTGAATCTTCAGCATTTACAAAAATCACAACAAAAAAAAGCAGGATCAGGCCTACAATATTTTTTTTCATATTGTTACTCCTTCAGAACATATAGCTGAGCAGGAAGCGAAGCAGACGACCAGGTAAAAACCTACCACCCTTCGAGTACAGCAGAAGCATTTTTTACATTTTTTGAACTTCTTTCACCAAATAAATCATAAACATAAGCCAGAATTCTATTTTTAACCCGATCCGGAAGAGGTACAGATTGGATATGAATAATTGATGTATTTTTGTTCTGTTGAAAACTTACCCCTTTTACAACACCACACATAACTAATGTTGAATCGGATAGTTTAAATTGGATTTTAACATTCATACCAACTTTCCCACGACCGCCAATAAGTAAAGCAGCCCCATCTTCTGAGATATCCTGCAGTCGGCATCGAATACCACGTCGTTCTTCCAGATCATTTGAAGCCTGAGCAATAACTTTTAAAGGATACAGTTCAGCAGGCACATTGAGATCTGCACGAACAGAACCTCTTTTCTGACTACGTATAATTGAATCAGAATGAGAGATATATAAAATAGGAACCTTACGATCCATATGATCTTCTATAACCTTGGATTCAAAAACATATCCAGCGTCGTCTTTTCTCCAGAAATAAATATTTAACTTTTCACCCTTAAACTCATATCCCTCGGGTAATTTTGGCCCCTCAGGATAGGTAATTGCAATATATCGACGTTGATTTTCAACAACCTGGGAAATATAAACTCCAAGGCCTGGAATTGATATTTTCAAATACTGCCTCTTCGTTATTTTTCTTGTAGTTTTTAAACCTATTGTGTATTTAGGTAATTTTAATTCAACAGTCTTTCTAAAATCAAACAATTTTGACAGAAACACCATATTATTAAGCTCATCAAGTACACCTTCAGATTTAAATTTAATAATTGAACCACGAATAGATCTATCAAGTTGTTTTATAGACCAAAAAAGAGATGTCGGGTTTTTTAATCGCCCTTCTACGGCAACCTTTCTTAATAGATTAACCTCACTAAATGAAAAACCGGCTTCTTTACCCTTGGCATAAAAATGAATCCAGGGGAACGATCCTCCTCCGGCTCTTCTAAGCAAAATAATTAGGGTAATTACAACAAGGAGTAGTACAAATAGTGAAATCATTGGAATCATAATATTATTATCAAAACCCTTCTTCTTTTTTTTATTCTTTTTATATAAACTTACAGCTTACAATACTATATAATAGTACATGATACATCAAATTGGAGCAAAAAAAAAATGTTTTTTTATAAGATTCTAAAAAAAATCGACTTTGAAGACAAAAAAGAACCAATTATTCTGTTTATGGTCTTCTTTTTGCCTGGATTTCTTAGTCAGTCACGAGTTTTCGATGGAACTGTATTCAATTCAGCCTGGTTCAATATCATCTATTTAATTACTGTAATTCCACAGATATTACTTGTTCTCTATCTAATTGAAAAGAAATCTCCTGAAAAAATAGATCTTTATGGCATTGTCAAAATTAAATATAAGGACCTGATGTACAGCCTTTTATATTTTGCAGGAATTATGATTATTATCCTGGGCACAGGTATACTGACTTTTTTGATTTCAAGTTTAGGGTATGAAACTGGCCAGGAGATACCATTATGGGAATTTAATAATAAAAAACTGATACCTTTAATTTTTCTGACCTGTATGGCGACTGGTTACAGTGAAGAACTGTTTTTTAGAAGCTATCTTTTGAGTGAATTCCATCTACCTGGTAAGGAGAAATTTATAATAGCAGGCACATCATTTATTTTTGCTATGGGACATTTATACCAGGGATTGCCGGCATTTATTGGAACATTTTCTATAGGTATTTTCCTTGCATCTATTTTTATTAAAAAGAGAAATATACATACAATTGCAATAGCTCATGGACTCTATAATTTTACCGTACTTATGATTAGTGCAAGTCTGGTATAATTATTAGTTAATCTATATGAGATTTTTGTGTTGTCTATGATTACAGCCTGTTTTTGGTTGTTTTGCGCCAGATACCAACCCTTTATTAGATAAGAACTGTTTTTAAAAATACAAAATGTTATAAAGCGCAAAAAGCTTTATAAGGATAATACTTGCCATTTAAATAATATACATATATCCTGAACACATGAAAAAGATAATAATAGTTCTAAGCCTTATGGCTCTAATAGTCGCTTTAATTCCTGCCCAGGAAGCACCACCAATGACAGCTTTACAGGAAAAGCTCTGGAGAGCTGGTTTTGGTGTTCCCCAACAATCCATGGATGCTCCTGAATTCTCAGCAGAGAACATCGACGGAAAACAAATTAGCTTAAGTTCTCAAAAAGGTAAAGTTATTCTTTTAAACCTGTGGGCAACATGGTGCCCACCCTGTAGAGCAGAAATGCCTTCTATAGAAAGACTTTACCAAAAGTTAAAAAATTCTAATTTTACAATTCTTGCTATCTCAACCCCTACTCCACCCAGGGAAACAAGGAAAAAAATTGTAGATTTTATAGATGAAAATGGCTATACATTTCCTGTCTTAATTGATGATTCTCAGGAAATCTCATATCAATATGGCTCAGGAAGTATTCCAACTTCATGGATAATTGATGCAGATGGAAAAGTTCTTGCAAGATTCGTAGGGGCAATGGAATGGGATTCTGAATTAATGCTGGAAGTATTTGAGGAGCTTATTCCATAATAATGAAAAAACTACTTCTCTTTCTACTCTCAGGATTATTCCTGTTAATTAGTGTATCAATTTTGACTGCAGATGAAAACGTTAGTGTTTCTGCAGAAATAAGTCCTTTAGAACTTGTTCCAGGCGGAGAAGGAATATTAACAGTAACATTCAATATAACTGAAGGCTTTCATCAAACCAGATCTGATGATTTCTTTTTTATATCTTTTGAAAATAATGCATGGTTTCCTATGAGTGAAATTATTTATCCTGAAGGTATATTTAAAGATGGATTGGAAAATTATTATGGAAGTGTAACTCTAAAGGCAAATTTTATTGTCTCGGAAAATATTCATGCGGGGGAACAAAAGGCACAGATAAAAGCGGCATGGCAGATATGTGACGATGAAGGAGTTTGTTTTTTTCCTGAAGAGGTTATTATTGAAGTTCCTGTACAGATTACAGGCGAGCCCTCCTTAGAGAATCAGTCTTTTATAACCCTTTTAAAATTTCTATTCTTTGCTTTTCTAGGTGGACTTTTACTAAATATCATGCCTTGTGTTCTACCAATTCTATCAATGAGAGCCTTGAATTTAGTACGTCAAAGCCAAAATGATAGAAAAAGTATATTTATCGGATCTATGCTTTATGGTGCAGGAGTACTGGCTTCACTGCTTATTCTTGGTGTAATAGTAATTATTCTAAAAATGACTGGTCAACTTGTGGGTTGGGGTTTTCAATTTCAAAACCCGCTTTTTGTTATGAGTTTAATAACAATAATCTTTATATTTGCCCTTTCTTTATTTGATATTTTTATAATTAATGCTCCAGGTATGAACAAGATGGCAGCAGCATCTAATAAAAAAGGCTGGTTAGGTTCTTTTTTTAACGGGATATTTGCAGTTCTTCTTGCAACACCATGTACAGCACCATTTTTGGGTGCTGCCCTTGGCTTTGCATTCAGTCAACCTCCATTTTTTATACTTACAAGTTTTGCAGCAATTGGAATAGGCTTTGCATTACCATTTGTACTAATAGGAATTTGGCCAAAACTAATACAGTCCCTGCCTAAACCAGGACCCTGGATGGATACATTTAAAGAGATAATGGGGTTTTTACTTTTTGGAACAGTCCTCTATTTATTAAGCTCTTTAAGATTTCAAATTAGCTCTGATTCCTTATATAAATTTCTTATTTTTCTTACCTTAACATCCTTTATAGCATGGTTATACGGGAAATTAAGTAAACCAGGATCTAAATTTAAATCTCCATTTTCAGGCCTGATAATTGCACTTATTCTTTTAACAGTATCTGCTTACTTTTTTATTGATACAGCCCCAAAAACTACAGATGTTGAAAATTCTGTTTTAAGAGAAGGTTGGGAAAAGTTCAATCCGGCAGCTATAGATCAGTATAGAGCAGAAGGAAAAGGTATTTTTCTTGCTTTTGGAGCAAAATGGTGCTCTGTATGTAAAATAAATGAGGGGAGAGTACTTTTTACAGAAAAAGGTGACTCCTTTTTTAATGAACGATCCATACTACGAATAAAAGGTGACTATACAAATAAAGATCCTGAAATTGATGAATGGATAAAAAAGTTTGGAAAAGCAGGTGTACCTGTTTATGTATATTACCCTCCTGATGGAGGAGACTTTATAATTTTCCCGGAAATACTCTCTTTTTCACTACTTGAAGAAAACATTCCACTTACCAGTAAAAAGAAAAGACTTGACGACAGCATGTTTTTGATACAACCTAGTAACTGAAACTTTGAAATAAAAGTTTATTAGAATATTTTCATAACTTATTTCGGTCGAGAACCGAGAAACCGGAGGATTTATAAATGAACACCCCCAATACATTACCAAAAAGAATTAAAGCAACATCTTTAAAGTATCCTGACACCACTGCCTTGATGAGCAAGGATGAAAATGGAGATTTTCAGAATATTAGTTTTAAGGAATTTTATGAAAAAATTAAAATTCTGGGAACAGGACTTCATAAACTTGGTGTTAAACGAGATGACCATGTGGCCATAATGTCTGATAACTGTAAGGAATGGATAATAACAGATCTTGCCTTACTGGGTATTGGTGCTATTGATGTACCAAGAGGATCTGATTCCACTGCAGAGGAAATGAAGTACATAATTGAGCATGCGGACTGTGAACTTGTATTTGCAGAAAACTCTGCCCAGGCTGAAAAAATATTGTCCAGAAAAAAAGATCTTCCAAAAATGAAGAAGATTATTACATTTTTTTCTGACGGCAACATTGATAAAAAATTATCAGAAGGGATTGAGATACTCTCTTTTGAAGAGTTGGAAAAAATATCAGCTGATGCATATGCAAAAGATGGTGAACTATATGAAAAAGAACTTGAAAAAGGTGACATTGAAGACATAGCTACTATTATCTATACTTCAGGTACTACAGGAATTCCAAAAGGTGTTATGCTCCAACATAAAAGTTATATGTTCCAACTGGACAACCTCTATGATTATGTAAATATAGTTTCAGGTGAAATTCTTTTAAGTGTTCTACCTGTATGGCACTCCTTTGAAAGAATT
>JAOZPU010000137.1 GCA_029932585.1 Spirochaetia bacterium
CTGATACCTTTTTAATATTCTTTCAATTTTGTCTGCTGCTTCCAAAGTATCAACAGGAAGAACAATACTAACTTTTAATACTTTATTATCTCTATCTATTGAAACTACCTGATTAAGATCATAATTGTTAAAAAAATCAATATCCAGTTCAGGAGAAGAGGCTGCTACATTAAGAAAAAGGGATCCCAAAGAGTCCACTTTTTCCAGGATCAATGCAGGTTCGGATTTAATTCTACCATGCATTTCAACTTCATAGTCAAAGTAGCTTATACCGGCAGAAGAAAAGGTACTAAGAAATAAACTAAGAAGACGCTCTGTTTCATTATCATCCAGGGTAGAGTTAAACAAATCAAGCTGCTGATAATTTGGAAGGGGCTTAATTTTATAAAGATTATTCTCTACAAGAACAAGAGAAGAAGTGAGAAACCTAAAATTGCATAAATTCTTTCTACGGGGAGTATTAAAACAGATTTTCCATAACACACCTTCACTTTTATCATAAGCCTTAAGTGTCAAAGTATATTCAGAAAGATCCTCAGTATCTTTAACTGAATCACCAGAGGGTAAAAGTAGATTCCCGCAATCCAGTAGTAGATTCAATAGATCCGGGTGATCCATTAGATAAAGCTGAGTCTGATCCCTCCCCCAATCCATTTGCCAGAAAGTTTTAGCCTTTAATTGGTTATATAAATAGAGAGCATCATGCACCGCACCTTTATATTTATTCACATCCGGAAAAATCGATTTTTTCTTATTGTCACAAATATCTACATAAACCCCATAATCATCTTCTTTAAGCCAGAAATAGAAAATTCCAGAGGAAGATTTAGCAGATCTGCTCAGAGCTGAGTTTTCTTTTTTTAAAACTGTAAATGGCGACTGTGTGCTCATAACTGTTTTAGATATTATAGTTCTTTTAAATTTCAGTAAAGATTATTACATAATTTTCTTTACTAATTTTATACACAATTTGCATCTGGTTGAATTTTTACAAAATTTTTCTCTTGACAGCCATGTATCACAGTACTATATTTATATTGTACTAATACTTTAATACAATAAGTCAAGTAAAAAGGGGGATATATGGCGGCTGAGGTCGACACAGCACTCAGGTTTAGCCTGGATTTAAAAAGCGGTGTTCCCTACTACAAACAAGTAATACTTCAGGTAGAAATGGCCATAGTAGATGGAAGGCTGGAAAACGGTGATCAACTACCTACAGTCCGGAGTCTGGCAGTAGCCCTGAAAATCAATCCCAATACTGTTGCCCGTGCTTATAACGAGTTGGAAATTCGAGGAATTGTCAACACCCAACAGGGAACCGGAACATTTATCAGCAATAAAAAAATTGAACTGTCCGAAGTGGAAAAAGAGAGAATACTGGCCGAGCTAACCCGACCATATTTATCAAACGCCCGGGCATATGGATTTTCTTTAGAAGAATTAATTAAGCACCTGCAGAGTATGGCAGGCTAAGACTGATCACCAGCAAGCTGGTCTGGTCACAAAGGAGAAATTATGAAACTTGGAGCAAATAAGTTCGATAGAATAAAAAATGTACAGGGTTTTTCAATAAAGAAAGATTTTGTATTCAATGTATTTTCATTTTTAATACTGGCCCTGTTTTTTGGAGCCGCTTTACTTGTTCAAATTATCTTTGTGGGATCTGTCGATCCCCTGATTATGGGCAAAACTGCCGGAAGTATTATAGGAGTAGGTATTCTGCTAATGGTATTACCTCTTTGGTCAACTGTAATTCTAATGATTATTTTGATATGGGCAGGAATGCTTGGAGCAGAGCTGACAAAGATGTATCCAATGTTTGCTATTATATCACTTGGACTAATTCTGGCTCCCTCTTTTCAGATAATTTTGGAATGGGACAAGGCGGTAATACTTCGCCTGGGCAAATTCCGAAAGGTTCATGGTCCTGGAATATTTTTTATAGTTCCTGTAATAGATAGAATAGCAAAACAGATTGATACCCGTATACGAGCTACAGATTTTACAGCCGAAAAAACACTTACAAAAGACACAGTACCTGTGCATGTGGATGCTCTTGCTTTCTGGATGATATGGGATGCCCAGAAAGCTGTACTGGAAGTGGAGAACTTTATAGAAGCCATAACACTTTCCGCCCAGACTGCTTTACGTGCATCTATTGGTAAAAATAAACTAACTACCCTTCTTTCTGACAAAGAGTTTATTTGCGGTGAAATTCAGCAGATGCTGGATGAAAAAACAAACTCCTGGGGTATCTCAATAATGTCTGTTGAAATTACAGATATTGTAATTCCGGAAAATCTGGAAGATGCAATGAGTAAAGTTGCTCAGGCGGAAAGAGAAAAGGAGTCCAGAGTTATCCTTGGAAGTGCAGAGGTGGAAATTGCAGCAAAATTTGAAAAAGCGGCAGAACATTACAGGGATAATCCGACAGCTCTTCATCTAAGAGCCATGAACATGGCCTATGAAGGCTTAAGACAAAAAACAGGATCTTTAATGGTACTGCCATCCTCTGCTCTGGATAGTATGAATATTGGCTCGGCTATGGGAATGGCCGCTTTAGATAAGACTGAAAAATTAGGTTCTGAAAAAAATGGAGGAGATGAATGATTATTGTAAAAGATGTTAAAAGAGTCTACCAAACTGGTGAAACAGAAGTACATGCACTTAGAGGTGTTAGTCTAAATATTGAACAGGGCGAATTTATGTCTATAGCAGGTCCTTCGGGTTCTGGTAAAACAACACTTCTCAATCTAATAGGTTGTATAGATCAGATGGATGGAGGAGATATTTCCATTAAAAATGAACAAGTTTCTAAAATGAAAAAAAAGGAAAAAACAAATTTCCGGAGGGAAAATCTTGGTTTTATTTTCCAAACGTATAATTTAATTCCTGTTTTAACAGCATATGAAAATGTTGCCTTTGTACTTTCTCTGCTTAACATAAGTGAAAAAGAGGTAAAAGAGAGAACAATGGCAATTTTGAAGGAAGTCGGACTTGAGGGAATGGAAAACAGAAGGCCTGGAAAATTATCCGGAGGGCAGCAGCAGAGGGTGGCAATTGCCAGAGCTCTTATAAAGAATCCTGAAATTGTTTTAGCAGATGAACCTACAGCCAACCTGGATTCTGATACAGGAAAAGAGATTCTTGAACTTATGAAGAAAATGAATGAAAAACATAATACGACATTCATCTTTTCTACACATGACAAGATGGTCATGGATTATGCCAACAGACTTGTTATTCTCCATGATGGGCAAATTCAGAGTGATGAAAAAAGATAAAATAGGAGGAAATAATGAAGTTTCTTATTTCTCTGGCCTTTAAAAATTTAACCAGGTATAAAAGAAGAACCTTAATTACAGCAGGGGCAATTGCATTTGGACTGATGATGTATATTTTTGTAGATTCCCTGCTGCTTGGCATTGAAATTGAATCTGTAAGAAATCTTAAATGGTTTGAAACAGCTTCGGCTAGAATTTTAAACGATGATTACTGGGAAAACCGTTTTCAACGGCCCCTGGACATTAATATTCCGAATCCAGATAAGATAATAAATAAATTGGAAGATAATGGAATAACTGCCACTAAAAGAATAGAATTTTCAGGAGATCTTATATTAAACAGTGCAGATTTTGGTGAAGATGGTAATATGTCAGTTGTAGTAACTGCCATTGACCCTAAAAGAGATTTTGATGTGTTTGAGTTTGGCACAACCCTCCAGAAGGGGCGTTTTCTCGAAAAAAATGAAGATGCCGCCATTATCGGATCCTGGTTTGCAGAAGACATAGGAGCCGAACTGGGATACTGGATAACAATAGTTACAAGAGGTAACGGTGGATTTTATGAAGCCATGGATCTGGAGATTGTTGGTATTGTTAACTGTCCCAATCCAAATGTAAACAGAACATTAATTATGATGCCAATAGATGTTGCTGATGAATACCTTGCTATGGAAGGCGCATCAACAGAGATAAGCATAAAACTCCCCGAATCTGCAGATGTTGAAGAGGAAGTTATACATATACAGAATTTACTCAATGGAGATGGTTTAACTGTTATGAGCTGGAAATCTATGGCTGCTGATTATCTTGCAATTGCTGAAGCAAAAAGAGGAGGAACAGGAATGATTCTATTTCTTATTTTCTTAATAGCAGCAGTAGGAATCTCCAACACCATGCTCATGGCAATATTTGAAAGAATCCGGGAACTGGGAATGATGAGGTCTCTTGGAATGTCAGATAAAAAAATTAGAATTGCCTTTATGCTTGAAGCTGCAGGAATAGGCCTTATTGGTTCAATAATGGGAGTTTTTCTGGGAATAATTGTCAATTTTTTTGTTGTAAAATACGGAATTAATTATGGTGATATGTATAGAGATATGGATATAGGTTACAGGGTTCAGGCAATTATTCGAGGAGCCTGGAATTTTAAAACTATGGGAATTGCCTTTTTTGCAGGAATTTTCATGTCGACTCTGGTGGCCTTTTTCCCGACAAAAAGAGCCCTAAAGATGGATATCCCATCTTGCTTAAGACATCAATAGATAAGGAGGACCAATATGACAACAAAGTTAGTAAAAACTGCATTAAGAAATATATCCCGAAACAAAAGAAGATCGATTCTATCCGGAGTAGCCATAGGTGTGGCTGCAATGTCAATTGTAATGCTGTTTTCTCTTATAGCAGGTATGCAGGTTGATATGGAATCGAATCTTAAAAGTTATTACACTGGAGGAATCCGGATTAGAAATGAAAATTATGAACAGTATGAACGCTTCAACCCTGTACATCTGACAGTAGACGCTAACACTATTGAAAAGATTCTGAATACCATTGAAGAAGTTGATGTTTATGTTCCCAGAACAAGTTTTCCTGCCAATCTATATATTGAAGGAACAAATTTCGGAGCCATGGGTGTTGGTGCTGATTTTGAAAAAGAAGCAGATTTTATAGATCTTGAGGGATCCCTCAAAAAAGGAAGACTACCTGAAACCGGTAAAAACGAAATGATCATGGGAGCTGTACTGGCAAGAGACCTTAAACTTAACATAGGTGATAAGGTAACTATTATGTCTACAACAGCAGCAAGAGGCACTAATGCCATAACTTTAAAAATTGTTGGTTTATTCGCTTTTCCTGTGGCATCACTCAATGCAAAATATTTTTGGGCTCCAATCGATAGAATTAGTTATTTCCTTAGAATGAACGATGCAACCCAGGAAGTTATTTTAAAGGTAAAAGAGGATGGGACTGAATCTGAAATTGCAGTTAAAATCAA
This sequence comes from Spirochaetia bacterium, assembly GCA_029932585.1. Taxonomy (GTDB): domain Bacteria; phylum Spirochaetota; class Spirochaetia; order B11-G9; family B11-G9; genus JAJRQE01. The sequence continues at coordinate 5,284 of JAOZPU010000137.1, forward strand.
AGAGATCCTGAAGCAGGAAACTGGCGTCAATTACGATGTTCAGGCCTATACAGAGATTAGTGGAACATACGAGATGATTGAGATGGCAAATACTGTGTATATCATAATGGCATTTGTTTTCTTTCTACTGGGCAGCACAGTTATTATAAATACAACAATGATGGTTATTTTTGAAAGAATGAGAGAAATTGGTACCCTTGGTGCTCTGGGTATGCATGGAAAAGAACTGGTAAGGCTTTTCTTTCTTGAAGGTATGTTTATAAGCATAATTGGAACTTTTATAGGTGTCCTCGCAGGAATAGGATTTACTTTACTCCTTGGTAAAACAGGTATTGACCTTACTGAATCCATGCAGGGCATTGACTTTGAAGTTTCAGGAATGATCTATCCGAAATTAAGCATTGGTAAAACAGTATTTGTGTTCTTCTACTCTGTAATTATTGCATCCCTGGCTACATTATTTCCATCCAAAAAGGCAGCAAAGATAGAACCAGTAGAAGCCTTGAGATACGTTTAGGAGAGAATAAAAATGAAAAACAAAATAATTACAATACTAATTCTTCTATCACTTTTTATTCCGGTTGCAGCATTTACATTAACCGGAGAAGAGATTATCAGAAGAGCAGATAATATCCAGATATTTGAAACATCCGAAGCAAGTGGAGAATTTCAAATTAAAGACAGGTTTGGAGTTAAGGTAAGTACCTTTAACTCATGGTCAAGAGGAACAAATGAATCTCTAATAGAATTTACGAGCAGGGCGGAGAGAGGCCAGAAAGTTCTTAGAACAGAAGATGAACTTTACCTTTTTTACCCTGATGCAGAAGAACTTATTAGAATGCAGGGATCCATGCTTCGTCAATCAATGCTGGGGTCGGATATATCTTACGAAGATATGACTGGCGGCAAAGACAGAATATCCCAATATGATGTTATACTTGAAGGGGAAGAAAGTTTTAAAGGAAACGACTGCTATGTTTTAATTATGACAGCAAAAGTAAGAACAGTTCCCTACCCAAAAGAAAAGTTATGGATTGATAAGGAAACATTTCTCGTATGGAAGGCTGAGTATTATACAAAATCAGACAGACTGCTGAAAGAGATGGAAACCCTTGATACCAAAATTATTAATGGTCGAACTATAGCTGTAGAAACAAGAATAGTCGATAAAATGAAAACCGATACAGAAACTATTATGTTTATGTCAGATATTAAAATTAATATTCCTATTGATGATGCTATGTTCTCTCTGGAAGAACTCTCATGGTAAAAAAGGCTTTTAGTGTACTGCTGCTTTTAATGGCAGCAGTACCATTGTTAATGGCAGAAAATAGTATTTCCATTGATATGGAACTGTACAATACTGTCATGAAAACAAGAAACTTAGCAAAGGAATCTTACTGGGCATATGCTATGGCAGGAAAAGCTGCAGTTTCTTTTAAATCAACAGGGAATAGAAATGTACGTGCAGATCTTGCTGGTGATATTTTATATCCTGATTCATCTGGTATTCCTGGTTTTATCCTTCAAAAGGCATATGTCAAGGCAAAATTTCCTACATTAAGATTGACTCTTGGCAAAACAAGATTAGGCTGGGGGGATGGATTTGTTTTTAATTCAGGAGATGTTATTTTTGGCAGTACCTCTCCCTATGTAAACCTCACAGGATCAGAAATCCGGACTGACACTACCTGGCTTACATCTATAAATTACCCTCTTGGACGGTTTTCATTTATTGAAGGACTTATTGTTGCTCCCGAGGCAAATGCCTCCGGGATGAGGCAAATTGGGGACAGTGGCGCAGGCTTTCGCTTATATACAAAAGCTGGTGGAATAAAAATTGAAACTGGTTATTATTTTGATGGTACAGATAACACAACCTATGATCTTAATTATACTAACTCAACAGAGGCCTACACTATAAATGCTCTACATAGACCATACATAAGCCTTCAGGGAAATATTGGCCCGGACTGGTATCTAAACTCCTCTGTAGCAATCCCTATATCGAACAGCAATATTCTTGAATCTATTACAAAAGATACTTTTAATATTAGTATGGGATTATTCCATATGATGGAAGTGGGTTATAATAATTCTCTGTCTTTTAGACTGGAATCTGTTATACTACCCTACCTTAACTGGGAAGGAGACGAAGGAGCTGCAGGTTCCTATGCAATACTGGTTTATCCGGAAATATCCCTTGGACTGGGATCAACTGTCAGGATGTCTCTACGTTCTATTGTAAGCCCTATTGATTTATCTGCACAAATTACATCCGGATTAAGTTGGAATGTTTTTGAAGGTTTTAATTTACTTGCCTATACAACTGTAAATGCCGGAGATGGAGATGATACGTTTTCATGGAATAAATCTGACTGGATGCCAGGGGTTGATTCTATAGATGGGATTTCTCTGATGATGGGGGTATCTTTTATTTATTGATTGTTACATTGAAAAAAAGGGCAGCCACAAGGGTTTGCAACAGCAAATCCTTGTGGACTGCCCCTACGGAAATAATATTTTGCTTCGCAAATTATTATTTCTTTTTTGCAAAAAACTGCATTAGCTGTACAAAATGATAGATCTTTTTATAGACCCTGGCTATTTCATCTTTGAGCTCAAGATCCGTTGCATTTTCTATCTCTTTCCAGTTTATTATCATTTCATGATCTTTTTTATCTTTATC
>JAOZPU010000019.1 GCA_029932585.1 Spirochaetia bacterium
GGGCTTTGAATTCTGGAAGAAAGTCTCTCCCTCCAATGAAAAAGGGGGCAGTGTAAGGGAGGAAAGGGGCTTTATTCACAAAAACCTGCTTCTTACAGACAGAGCCTTTCCTGATGGCTCCCGGGGGATTGAAACCCTTATGTACTACAGTGACGGAGCCGGTATTAAGTGTGTAATACCTCCGTCCCCATATACTATGTCATGGTTCTCCTGTGGAGGAAAGGAAAGTACAGAATTTATGATTCCCGGAACAGACGGCAGCCCGGATAAAAAGCTCCTACAAAAAAACTGGGACGGAGTAGGCCCGGAAGTGGGTGCCAGCGCTCTGGATCATGATGGAGATACCGACCCGGCCATTACTCAGTCCGTGCTGGATCCGGGGCATAGTGCAGAGATCCAGATCTATCTTGAGCTCCTGGAGAGGGAGCCGGCGGAAAAACTGTTGAAGCGGATTGAGGATTATAATAAAAATAGTTAAGAACATGGCAAGCATATTTTTACGTAATCCACCCTTGCTTTCGCAGATAGAAAGTTGTATTTTAAAGTAAGAAGTAAGAAGTAAGAAGTAAGAAGTAAGAAGTAAGAAGTAAGAAGTAAGGGGTAAGGGAGTGATTACTTCAAAAATTACAAGTAAGGGTCAGGTTACTGTTCCTAAAAAAGTAAGAGATTCTCTGGGATTAAATGAAGGTGATTCTCTTGCATACGAGGTTCATGAAAACAAGGCTGTAATAAGAAGAATCCCCAGGGTTGATATTGAGTGGGCTGGGGCTATAGAGAATACTTTGAATGAATGGACAGACGGGCTGGATGATGAATTATAAGCCTGGCGAGATTGTAGTTGTCCCTTTTCCTTTTATAGATAAACCTGTGCAGAAATTACGACCAGCTTTGGTGTTATCAAATAATCCGGATGGGGATACTGATAAGCATCTTGTTTTAGCAATGATTACCAGTGCAAAGAGAAGCCTCTGGGAAAGCGATGTTATTCTGAAAGAATGGAAGGCTGCCGGTTTAAGAGCTGAATCTGTTGTTCGCTGGAAAATGTTTACTTTAGAAGCCGAACTTATAAAGGAGAGTCGCGGGAATTTAAGTGTAAATGATTTGGAAGCAGTTAAGGCTGGATTTAGAAAAATATTTCCTCTATTGTAGATGTTTCTTTTTTTGTCTTCTCCTGTTCTGTATGGGCAGAGATCGCAGGAAGTATAGCTCCCGTCATTATTTTTTACACTCAGTTGATTATTTTCAATTACTTTTGAATTTTTAAGTTGATTCATGTTATAACCATATTCAGGAGTAAAAATTATGGACTATAAAGAAGAGCGTGAAGAAGTAGCATATTTTATGCGGCGATTATATGACAAAAATCTAACAACATGTTCCGGAGGGAACGTGAGCCTTAAACTGGGCACGGATAAGATCTGTATAACTCCTTCCGGACTTGATAAGGGGCGAATACAACCTGAGCAGATAGGCATTATAACTCTGGAAGGGAAAAATCTTACACCTGAACTTAAACCCAGTATTGAAACCTCTATGCATATAGCGGTTCATAATATGCGACCTGATATACAGGCTGTTGTTCATGCACATCCCGTTACTGCAAGTAGTTTTACAGCTTCAGAAATAAAAATTAATACAACTCTTATAGCAGAATCTGCTGTAATTCTTGGAACACCTATTTTTACTCAATATGCTAAACAGGGTAGTAGTGATCTCGCCAAGATTGTTTCAGCTGCAACAGCCCAGGGAAATATAATCATAATGGCTAATCATGGTGTTCTAACTGTAGGTGAAACCCTTTTAAAAGCTTTTGATAGAATTGAAGTTCTTGAGGCCTCTGCAAAAATTACACTTTATACACAGTTATTGGGGCCTAAGAGAGCTCTCTCTGAATCTCAATTAACAGAATTAGTAGCTCCTCCTAAAAAAGATGACAAAACTGAAAGACAACTTATAGATTTTATTGTAAAAGAGGTTGTTGATAAAATTACAAAATTGAATTCTTAAAACGTTTTATCAAATAATATGGATAATTAAAATGGTAATCATCTTGGTATGTATATAATTTAATTATTTTCTTATAGAAAAATACATAGTGATACTGTTATAATCTTTCTAATACAATTGCATCTTATATTAGGAGATATTACTTGTGAACGATGTATTGAACTCTTTGGGAGATATAGGAATTATACCTGTTGTTAAAATAGAAAACTCATCAGATTCTGAAAATTTGGCGTCAGCTTTAATTAAAGGAAATCTACCTGTGGCTGAAATTACATTTCGAACTAAAGCAGCAGAAGATTCGATAAAAAGGATTTCAAGTAAATTCCCCGAAATGATTCTGGGAGCCGGTACTGTTCTTACTATCGAACAGGTGAAGAAGGCTGTTGGTGCAGGCGCTCAGTTTATAGTTGCACCGGGGTTTAACCCGAAAATTGTTGAATATTGCGTTAAAAATAATATTCCTATAACACCTGGGGTAAACTCTGCAACACAAATTGAGTTAGCAATGGAATATGGGTTGAATATACTTAAATTTTTCCCTGCAGAGGCCTCTGGAGGTATTGGTATGATTAAAAGCCTTGCTGGTCCTTATGGGGATGTTAAATTTATTCCTACTGGGGGTATAAATATATCCAATATTGCTAAATATCTGGAATTGAAATCTGTTCATGCCTGTGGTGGCAGCTGGATGGCTCCTGCAAAGCTAATAACAGAAGGCCGGTTTGAAGATATTACACTTTTGGCAAAAGCAGCAGTAGCCAAAGTCCTTGGGTTTGGTATGGATAGTATAAATAGCAAAATTGTATTAAACTGCAATAGCATTGAGCGTAGTTTAGTCTTTTTCAAGAGATTAGGTATAAGTGTCGATTATGATAAAGACAGGAAAGAACTCTCTGTAGCCGCAAATCCTGATGGGATTCAGATCGTTTTTAAAAGATAATAATACTTATTCATAAATGGAGTAAATATGGAAAACAGTAAAAAGAAAAGAGTACCTGGATTAAAACAGGCACAAACAATTATTTACTTTGCATTAATAGTTGTTATAGGATCTATGGGATATGGTCTGTATTATAATCTTGAAAAAATGGGTGATATGATTGTTGAAAATGACCGGATCTCTACAGATTTTACAACTGCAGTTTTACACCTAAAAAGTTCCTTTGGATATACAGGATTTATACATAGTTTTAAAAACTACGTATTACGTGGAACACCTAAATATCTTGATTCTGTAAAATTTTATTATGATGAAATAACCATGAGCATAGATCATCTTAAAGATTCTTCTGTCGTAACAGATGAAGATAAAAATCTTCTAAAAGTTATCCAGGATACAGCAGATCAATATATGAACGCCAGTCTTATGATTCAGCCTATGGTGAAAAGAGGTGATTCTGTAGTTTCAATAGATAAGATTGTAAAAATAAGTGATGGTCCGGCAAAGGAAGCACTTGACTCTCTCGATATTCGCTATAGGGGAATTATTGCAAATGGCTCAAAACAAGTTGATAAAAAAATCTCTACTACATTATATTCTTTTCTTGGTATAATATTTACTTCAGTATTACTCTTTTTATTACTTTTGGTATATGTTTTTCGTCGTCTTGGGATTCAGGTTAATGCTATAGGTAAAGTTTCAAAAGATATGGCTGAAGGTGATCTTTCAAAAGAGATTACAATAATTCCCAATGATGCTATTGGAGATATGGCTGAAAATTTTAATCTTGCCATCTCTTCATTAAAAAGAATAATAGGTGGAGTAGTTAAAACAACTAATGAAGGTCGTAATCTTAATGATACACTTTCAGGTAGAATTACTCAGATAGAGATTTCCTCTGGTGAAATGTCCAATAATCTTGATGGAATGCATGAAAAAATTATAGAAGAAAATAATCAGATTGTAGAAGCTTCTTCTGCCTTAGAAGAAATTTCAGCAAATACTTCCAGCCTTTCAAAGCAGATAAGTATGCAGGCAGAAAGTGTAAGTACAACTTCAGCAGCTGTGGAAGAGATGGCAGCTTCAATTCTTAATGTTGCACGGGTTGCAGATTCAAGGCAGAACGTAACAGAAAATTTAATAAAGATGACAAAAGAGGGCAGTGAAAAGATTGAAGAAGCTAATGTTGTAGTTCAGGATGCTGTTAAAAATATGGGAGCTATGCAGGAGATGCTGGAAGTTATAAATAATATTACCTCCCAGACAAATCTACTTTCTATGAATGCTGCTATTGAAGCTGCTCATGCAGGTGATGCTGGTAAAGGTTTTGCTGTAGTAGCAGATGAAATTAGAAAACTGGCTGAATCCACAGCAGAGAATGCTCATGATATTTCCGAATCTCTTACAGGGCTTATTAATAGAATAAATCAGACAGCTGATGTAACTAAAGAAAGTGGTGCCTCTTTTAGAAATATTGAAGCAGAAGTACGTAATTTTGTACAAGCTTTTGCAGAAATATCTGCCAGCACAAAGGAATTATCAGAGGGAAGTAAGGAAATTCAGGATTCAACAATATCTCTACTGGATATTACTTCTAATATAAAAACAGGTGCAGAAGAGATAACACTTGGAGCAAATGATATCAATATTGCCCTTCTTCGAATTAAGGATGCTTCAGATAACAATACTTCCGGAATGGCAACTTCCAGAGAGCAGATAAGTGAAATACACAAGGCTATGAGTGATATTGCTGTACTTAGCGCTACAAATACAGAAAATATGACTACTCTATTGAAAGAAGTTTCTATATTTACTTTGAATAGTGATGAAAGTGTGGATTCTAATGTTTCTGAAGAACTTGGAGTTAAAACAGTAGACAGTGTTTAGTTTAATTTTTATCGTTAACCTTTTAGAGAGTGTATTGAAGTAAAACAATACACTCTTTTTTTGTCTTTTTTTAAATTTTTTATATGTCCTTCATACTTTATTCATATCTCTAAATTATACTATATATGATGTTTTTTGTAATGTTTACTTTAAATTAAGGTAAAAAAATATTATATTGTTGAAATAACAATGGAACATGTGATTAAGTTTTAAAGAGGAAACCCCATGAAACGATTAGGATTATTAATTTTTAGTGTAGTGTTAATTACAACCCGGATGTTTGGTCTGAATTTTCAAACTGTAACAGATCAGCTTAATGAAACCTATGATGTTAAATTTGCATTATTGGAGGTGGAGCGGCTTGAAAAAGAGATAATAGCGCTTCTTAATCCGGAAGATTACGATATTGGCATTAATCCAACAATAAAGGCTATCAGCCAGGAAGGTGGGGTTTTTGGACAGGAAATTGTGCTTTCAGCTACGGCATCAATAAAAGTTCCTCTTGGACTTTCTGATATTGAGCAGGAAAAAGTTGAATTTTCTATGAATTCTCTGAATCTTGCAAGAATGGCTGTTGAAACTGCCAAAGAAAAAGCCTTTATCAAATTGTACAATTTATATCAGAGTGCATGGCTTCTTCAGGAAGAAGAACCTATTTTAGAGATGGAAGTTAAAGCTGCAGAAAATTATTCAGAAATTCTCGGGCAGAGATTTAAGGCAGGAACAGTTTCCCTTATAACTTTGGCAGCAGCTGAAGAAACACTTCAGGAAAGAAATGATGACTATTCTCAGAATGTACTAAAACAGAGATTGGCATGGTTTGAACTTATGTTTAATGCAAATCTTGAAATGGAACCGGAAACTCTGGAAAAAAATACTTTAACAATGGAAGATCTGCCCAAGCCTCCTGAATTGAATGACTGGATACTTGAAAATCACCCTATGGTCAAAACAGAAAAGGTGAAAATTTCACAGTTGGAGCAGACTATGGAAAGACTTCGGAAACCGGATCTTGATATAAGTATAAAACCATTTGTAAATTATGATGGCCATTCTGCATCACTAAGTTATTCCTTAAGCGATCCTGAACTTACAGGATCTTATGGTTACCCTGGTTTTACTGTAGGTGAAATACCTTCAGGTTCATCCAATAGTGCTGTTCCCACCTGGAATACGGGTGTAACAGTAAATATTTCTCTTGGTTCCAATGGAACTGATATTCGAAATGTAAGTGCATTGGAACTTGGTCTGGAAAGTGCAGGGGCCCGGTTGGATTATTTAGTTGAATCTTTATATCTTAATCTTCGATCTTCCCATCAGCAGCTAATAAGAAATCAGGGCTCATTTGATCAGGCGACCAGAGATTTAATTAGAAGTTCAGAAAATCATAAAATAATGGAAACAAAAAAAGAATTGGGTCAGGCCTCGGAATTTGATCTTCTTGAATCTCTGTCACTTGTTGCGAGAGCTGAATGGAAAATTGAAGCAGCCAGAATTAGTACAGAAAGCTCATGGCTGGCAGTGTTGGAAGATGCTGCCTGGTTTGAAAATGTAAGTTTGGATTGAAGGAGTGGATATGAATGAAAAGAAAGGTATGTTAGGAAGGATCTCCTCCCTCAGCATTGATCGGTATAGAATAGTTTATCTGGGTATGATACTTCTAATTCTTTTAGGAGTTTATTTTTTCCAAATTCTTCCCAGAGAGTCCAAACCTGAGGTTGTTTTCCCTAAAATAAAGGTGAATACAACATTTACCGGAGCATCTCCGGAGGACGTTGAATCTCTTGTAACAAATAAACTGGAAGCAGTGCTTTCAGGCATAGATGACATTGAATTTCTTACTTCATCTTCTCTTGCCGGAAGATCCGAAATTCAGCTTGATTTTTATCCTGAAGTTGACATTGATGATAAAATTAATGAGGTTAACCAGGCTGTTCTTTCTGTAAGAGATCTTCCGGATGAAGTTGAATCTCCGTCTATTAAAGTTTCCACTACAGCAAATCGTGCTTTTATGGTTCTTAGCCTTAGTGGTGACCTAACACCTTTGGAATTAAAAGATGCCGCAGATATGATGATGGATGATCTGTTGTCAATTAGTGGTGTAAATGATGTAAAAATTTCTGGAGAAAGGGTACCTGAAATAAGGATTACATTTGATCCTGCAAGGCTTGCAGAATTTAATTTAACCGTTGATGATCTACTTCAGTCTGTAAGGTTAAGGCATAAGGATACTCCTGCAGGGGATGTTATTCTGGATGGAGTACATTATTATATCCGGGTTTTAGGTGCATATTCAGATATTGACGAAATTAAAAAGACTCTCATTCCTCTTCCTGGAGGCGGTACACACTTTCTTAAAGACCTTGCACTGGTAGAAGAGACATATAAACCCAGAACCAATTATTCAAGACGGTCTGTTAATCTTGCAACTGAAGATGCTGCAATGAAATCAGCAATTACTCTTTCTCTATACAGGGACGGAGGTACAGACATTATTGGTCCCAGTGTAGAAGTTAACAGTATAATTAGTAATCTCGATGATGGACGCTTTCCTGATGATCTTGATATTCTTGTTATTCAGGACGATGCTGTTTCTGTTCAGGAGGATCTTGATGATGTTCTTGGAAATGCAATTTCAGGGCTGCTTATAGTTGTACTTGTACTGTTTCTGTTTTTAGGTTTGAAAGAAGCAATAATTACAGCTTTAATTATTCCTTTTTCATTATTTATTGCTTTTATGGCAATGAACAGTGTTGGAATGACATTTAATACTATGACCCTTCTTGCTATGATAATTGCTCTTGGGCTTCTTGTGGATAATGCTATAGTTGTAATGGAGAATGTTGCATTTTTTAGAGAGAAAGGTTTTTCCCGGGTACAGGCAGCTAAGGAGGGTACAGCAGAAGTAGCTCCTTCAATTCTTGCAGCAACTCTTACAACAATGGCTGCTTTTATACCTATTGCATTTATGGGTGGTCGAATTGGTTTAATAATAAGTGTAATTCCTTTAACCATTATATTTATAATTGGTGCTTCCCTGCTAATTGCCCTGACTATTACACCTACTTTAAGCTCCAGATTACTATCTAAAAAAACAGGACATAGAGAACCTCGAAAATTTTCAATAGTTCGTGAGCTTGTAGAAGGGGCACTTATTGTTGGATTATTTATGGTAGCTTTTTTTACTGATGGTAAACCGGGATTATTATCTTTTGTTATGGGTTTTATTATGGCAGGTGTTTTTACTATTAGAATATTTTCCAGATATAGGGGCATTGATGCCTTTGGTAGAGCTGCAGTTGCCTATGAAAAATTCTTAACCCGTCTTATTAAAAAACGTCGAAACAGAATTATTGTCCCTTTAATAGCACTTATAGCTCTAATTGGGGTAATGGCAACAATTCCCATGGGACTTTTAAAAATAGAACTTTTTCCTATAAAAGATGAAACTTCCCTTTATGTTATTATATCCACACCTGAGTTTAGTTCACTGAATGATACTGATTCTATTACAAGAAGAGTGGAGGATATGCTTTTGGGAATAGAGGGTGTAAATACCATCTATTCTGAAGTTGGTGTAGATTCTATGAGAGAAGCAGAGATTGTGCTTAATCTTAAATCCGGGGACGAGCGATCCTGGACAACAAAAGAGATGATTCCAACTCTTCTTAAACAGGTTATGACAATTTCCGGTGCTAAAATAACAATTGGAACTGTTGCAGGGGGGAAAACAGCAAATAGCCCATTACAGGTTAAACTTATTGGAAATGATATGGACCAGCTTTCGTCTTCATCAAAAGAGTTGGTTAAATTACTTGGGAGTATTGAAGGTGTTGGTAATCCTTTTACTAATATGGAAGCAGGTTATCCTGAAGTTCAGGTATTAATGAAACCTATTGTGGCAGCAGATTTGGGAGTCGATGCTACTACTCTTGGTAATACTGTAAAATCTGTTATAAGTGGCCAGATTTCCGGAACCCTCCTTACATCAGAGGGGGATCTCCCTATCCGGTTTGCAATAAAAGATAGTAAAGTGGATTCAGTTCAGGACCTTTCGAAAATCTTTATAGAACTTAAAGATGGAAGTAGAATATCCCTTCCTCAGGTTGCTTCTTTGGCAGAAACTAATGGAATTGGAACTATCCGCCATAGTGGTGGAGAACGAACTGTAACTATTTATGGATTATTAATGCCGGATGCAAATATCAGGGATATTGTTGCTGTATTTGATGAGCTTGTTGAAGAAACAGAAATTCCTGATGGCCTTAGATATGAATGGGGTGGTGAAGCAGCAGATTTAGATGCTTCATTTAGTGAAATGACAGTTAATTTAGGCCTTGCCATGCTTGTTGTTTTCTTTATTCTTGCAATGCAGTTTAATTCTTTAACACAACCTCTGGTAATACTTTTATCTGTTCCAATGGCTATTATTGGTGTTTTTTCAGGGCTCCTTTTAACTGGAAATAACTTTGGACTATATGCCTTTATGGGTGTAATAGCCCTTGTTGGTATTGCTGTTAACGATGCCATTGTGCTTGTGGATACAGTAAATAGAAATAGAAAGGAAGGCATGGGGCTTGCAAAATCTTTAACTGATGCAGGACGCAGCAGGTTTGGACCAGTCCTTGCAACGACTCTTACAACCATCGGAGGAATTCTTCCTTTGGCTTTTAAAGATGCAAATTTTGCACAACTAAGTATATCACTTATATTCGGCCTTATGGCTTCAACCATCTTAACACTTATTGTTCTTCCCATAATTTATCACATAGTAGAAGATGCAAAAGTTAAGTTTAAAAAAATAATTCCAATATTTATTGATGAGGAGATTAAGCAATGAAATTAGATAAATTGATTTTTATTTCAATGATAATAGCAGTATTTGCATTTTCTGCATGTACTAATCCAGCAGAACAAAATTCAGCAGATACATCACCACAGGAAGATTCTTCAAGTGTAACTGGAGTAGATTTAAGCTCTCCTCCTTCAGGATCAAATGCAACCCAGGAAAAATGGGATACCTTTGATGATACAAAGAAACAGGAATCCTGGGATAAATATATGGCAGAAAATCCTGCTTCTACTGAACCGGTAGGAATTGTTATAGATCTTTCAACTCCTCCTCCTGGGTCAAATGCAACCCAGGAAAAATGGGATACCTTTGATGATACAAAAAAACAGGAATCATGGGATAAGTATGTAGTAGACAATACCCCTTCTGATGATGGTTCATCTTCTGCCGCAGAAGCTGCTCCTGCCCCTGAGGAAGTAGTTAGAACTCCGGGCAGTGGTGGTGGCGGCGGTGGAGGAGGGGGATCCTCTATTGTTTCTGTTACTGTGGGAGAGCTAACCAAAGCCCCAATAAATCTTTACTATTATGGGCTTGGAGAGTTGAAAGCAGGTGATGAAATACGTATAGCCCCAGGCTCCACAGGCACAGTTGTTTCCATCTATGTTTCTGAAGGTGATTTTGTAGAACCCGGAGATCTTTTGTTTTCTCTGGATAATAATGATCTTGTTAAAAATATAGAGAGATCCAGTGAAAAGTGGAATAACGACCTTGATCTTGCTTCTATAAAACTAAGTGAAGCCACTGCAAACTATGAAACTACAAGTAGTTTATATTCTAAAGAACTAATAGCAAAATCTGAGTTTGACAAGGCTAAACAGAACTGGGAAGAAGCCAAACTTAATTATGAAAAAATTCAGCTTGCAAAAACTATAGAAATTGAAAATCTTCAGGAAAATCTTCGTACCACTGTAGCCATTAGTACAGGCAGGGGATATGTTTCAAATATAACATTTAAGAAAGGTGAGCAGGTTAATTCCGGAGATTATGTAGAAATTATTGATATAGAAAAAATTGAAATTACAGTACAGGTTCCGGAAAATATAATTACCAGAATTAAGCATGGACAACTGGTTATAGCCAAACAAGCCTCTGCACCTGCTTATATTCTTGAGGGCGTTGTAACTTTTATGGGGCTAAAGGCGGACAGTAATCGTACTTATGAAGTAATAGCAGAGTTTGATAATCCAAATCAAAAACTTCTTCCCGGTATGTTAATGGAAGCCCAAATTCAAATGGCTCAGTACAGTCCTAATTTTATTGTACCAAAAGTAAGTGTAATATCTGAGGGAGCGGATCAGTTTATATATCGTATTAAAGAAGGAGTTGCAGAGAAGGTTCCTGTAGAAACAGGACAGTCCAGAGGTGCGTTTGTTCAAATTAATGGTCCTATTAAAGAGGGAGAACTTCTTGTGCTACAGGGGCAGACTTATCTTCAAAAAGGTGCTACTGTAAATGTTGTTGAAACAAAAAAATATTTACCGGAAAGTAAGGAGTTTTAGATAATATGCAGGAAAGTATACTCTTATTTTTTCAAAATATTGCCAATCCGGTTTTAGATTTTTTCTTCGAGCTAATTACTATGCTCGGAGAAAAGAATATACTCATAGCAGGTATTGCCTGGATGTTCTGGAATGTAGATAAGAAAAAAGGTTTTATACTTAGCTTTACTCTTCTTTTTTCACTTTTTCTTAACGCTGTGCTTAAAATATCGATTCACAACTCCAGACCTTTCGAAGTAATTCCTGAAATATTGGGGAAGAGAGTTCAAACAGCAACAGGATATTCTTTTCCAAGTGGGCATACCCAGGGAGCAACTACTTTTTATCTGGTTCTTTCACTTATATTAAAAAAGAGATGGATATATATTACAGCAATAGCAATATCTCTTCTTGTAGCTCTGTCCCGCATTTATCTGGGAGTCCATTGGCCGGTGGATGTTATTGGTGGCTTGGTTGCAGGAGCAGTTGTTGCAATACTAATGTATAAGATTCTTAGTGCTTTATACGATAAAAGCGTTTCCAGAGATCTTTTTATAGTTATATCTTCTATTGCTGCCTTGTTGGTAATGGCTCTGTTTTTAGTAATTAATAGGTTTTATTTTGAAAGCAATCTGCTTGTAACAGATTTAATGAAAACCGTCGGTGTTTTTACAGGAGCATCTGTGGGATTTATTCTGGAAGAAAAGTATATCGATTTTTCCACAGCTGGCAATGTTATAAAAAAAGTGCTCAGGTTTGTTTTGGGGTTGGCAGGTGCTTTACTTCTGCTTTCCGGGTTAAAGTTACTATTTCCTGTTGTGGATGCTTTTCACTTTCTTCGTTATGGATTAACAGGGCTCTGGATTACTTTTTTGTTTCCGTATATTGGTAAAAAGGCAAGTTTGTTTATATAAGGGGAAAATCCTATAGGGTTTTGGACTTTACAGCCATAAGCCGGTGTCGAACTGTGATTCAATTTTTTCTTCATAACCATCCGGAAGCATAAAGAAAAAATCCAGTCCTGTAATGTTTTCAACTTCATCTATAGAAACTGCAAAATTTAAAATGTCTTTTTTTGAAGTTTTATTTTCCATAATAAAACCTATGGCTTTTATCTCCGGTTCTGTATAATCCAGCAGAACTTTAAAGTACCTTTTTGGAATAACAACGCTATTTTTTCCAATTTCTTCATAAGGTCCGTCTGTTAGCACTGGCCCGGTAATTATAATAAGCCCACTATTAAGGGAAGCCTGTTCTCTTGTCCATTCTTCAAGATTTTTCCATATTCCTCTATTAAAACCTGGTTCCTGGGGGCTCATATTTGAAAGGTAAAAGGAATCTTTCATAGCAGATTCGCTCCATTTTAAGTCGCCTGCAGGTGCAAGGTGTCCACGGTCATAACCGGATCCTTTATAATCAGCAAGTGCTGCAGAACCAGTATTTATTGCAGGATCTTCTCTGAAATTGTTGGATCGTGAAACAGTGCCATTTAACTCTTCCTGGCTGAGTACATAGGCTACCCATGCTGCCTGTTCATATTCCTCTGAATACAATAAAGAAAATCCTGTATGACGAATAATATCTTCGGGTATACTTGTCATTGGAATTGCAAGAATTTCCGGGTTGATCACAGTTTTGGTTTCTTCAGGTTGTTTTATAGAAACAATATTCCAGTATTTCAGGTCGGCACAGTCCGGAGAAATCTCCCCTATTTGCCAACCTGGTGATGTCATTTCTGTAAAATAATAGGGTTTTCCGTTTAATTCTCTATATTCCCCTGTTGATAGTGTATTTATTCCAAGCATTACATGTTTATACTCTTTACTGTAGTAGAGGGCTGTATCGTATCCCAGTTCTTTTAATAGAAGAGCAGCTAAAACAGATTTAGAGTCGCAATCACCTGCATTTCGAAAAAGTACTTCCGTTGGTGTGTAAAGGCCATAATTATTTTCGGGTATTTCGTAGGGTATCTGTTGAATAAAATCAATAATAATATTTAAAATTGCACTGTCAGACAGTTTGTTTTTATCCTGAAACCATCTGAATGCATAGGCAAGGTTTTTTACACGATCTTCATTGTTTGTAATAATTATATTGTAAACCTGTGCCCAGAATTCTTCAGGGGATATTTCTCTATTTTTTGATTTTTTCCCTTTTGGATAATATATTTCGCTGGCATCCAGGTTTTCAAGTTCCAGAATTGATGTATCAAGATAGGGCTTATAGATATGCCAGTTTGTAGTCCAATTTGTACTATAAGATTCCCAGTTGGATGTTAGTGAAATAAATTCATCCGGGAAATTTGCACTTTCTTCATAAATAATGTCAGCCAGTTCGTTTTCTGTTTCAGCAAATAGGGTAAATTCGTTTTGAGAAGAAGCTGTGTTAGTAAAGAACAGTTTTATTGAAGGTAATAGAATAAAAAACCAAAAAAGAGTAATAAATATTATTAGTAAAGGATGTTTTTTTCCTGATTTTCTTCCCATAATTTTTTACCCGAAGGGTGTTAGGTTTGAATTATTAAGTCCAGGGGTAAATTGAACAACCTGAAGAAGTTTTTCCAAACCGTTTTGAAGAAAAAGTGAGAGAGTAATAATTATTGATGCCATAAGTATTGCAACTGCAATATTATTTTTTTGAATCTCGTCAAATTCATCAATATTCTTAGTTAACCATGTAAAACCTTTTACTCCAAACCATAAAGAGATTATGCTAATAACTAATGAGGCAATAAATTGAAGTAGTGCAATACTAAGTTGTCCCATAACTCCGGATATGCCTGAATCATTATAAAATATTGCACGGAATATTGATTGAATCAGAGGATTCACTGAGGATCTCATCATAATTCCCATTGCAAAAATAAAACTTCCGGACAGTATTGCAACTGCAATGTTATTATTTTTTATTTCTTTTTCTTCATTAATATTTTTTGAAAGACCAGAGAACATTTTAAATCCAATAAAAAGAATAAAAATACCCATAATGAGGGAAAGTAAAAGGGTTGAAATCCCGCTTAAAACTACTAATAAATCCATTAATAACTCCTACGAATAATTTATGTTGTCATAATATCATCTATAATTTTTTTCAAATCATCAATTAAATATGGTTTTGTCAGCGACCCGGAAAATCCATATGTTTTATAATCAGAAATAACCTGGCTGTCGGCATATCCGCTGGAAACAATTGCTTTTACATTTGGATCGATTATCTTTAATTTTGATATAGTTTCAACACCACCCATTCCCCCTGGTATTGTTATATCCAGTATAATAAGATCAAAATTTTCACTTTCAAATTTATTAATGGTTTCTTTTCCATTACTTGTTGTTACAACAGAATGTCCAAGTTTTTTTAAAATAATTTCAAGCATTTTTTGTATTTCATCATCATCATCCATTATTAGTATAGAATAGTGATCATTGCTATTATATATTTTTGAATCTAATTTTATTCCTGGTTTATTATTTTTATTTTCATCAGAAGGAAGATAAACTGTAAATTCAGTACCTTCCCCCTGTTTCGAGTTCACCTCTATAAATCCATTGTGGTTATTAATAATCGAATATGTTATTGCTAATCCCAGACCGCTTCCAGTTTCTTTTGTACTAAAATATGGATCAAAAATATTGTCCATATTTTTTTTATCTATACCAATACCAGTATCTATAATTTTTATCTCTATGTACTTACCTTCCCGGGGGTGGTCTTTATTAAGAATTATATTTTTACATTTTACTGTAAGTAGACCTCCATCAATCATCGATTCTATACTGTTTATTATAAGGTTCTGAATTACCTGATCAATCTGATCCCGGTCAACTTTACTTGTCCATAAATTTTCTGGAATTGAACATTCTGCTTTTATATTACTTCCATGAAGGCTGAATTCAATTGATTCTTCAATTATCTCTCCAATTGAAGCATTTTCTTTTACAGGAGATCCTCCTTTTGAAAAAGTAAGCAGCCGTTGGGTTAGTGAAGCTGCTCTTTTGCATCCTTTTGCAGCATTATTAAGATATCGTTGGATTTCACTTGGTTCCATTTTACTAATTAGTGCAAGGTCAATATTTCCCAGAATTCCTGTCAATATATTATTGAAGTCATGGGCAATTCCTCCGGCAAGAACTCCAACACTTTCAATTTTTTTTAATTTTAAAATATTTGATTCTCTTTGTTTTTCCAGTGTTACATCTCTAAAAACCAATATAACACCAAGCATATTCCCTTCTGAATCTTTTATAGGTGCAGCACTATCTGCAATAGGTGTTTCCAAACCTGTTTTACCAATTAGAACTGTGTGGTTTAAAAGAGTAACTATTTCTCCACTTTTTAAAACTTTGTTTACAGGGCATATCTGTAATTCCCCAGTTCGTTCATCTCTAATATCAAAGATTTCGGAAATATTTTTTCCTATAGCTTCTTCTGATTTCCATGATGTTAATTGTTCAGCAATATTGTTCAGGAGAGTAATTTTGCCTGAAGCGTCTGTTGTAATTACTCCATCCCCAATACTTTCTAGAGTAATTGACAGACGTTCTTTTTCCAGAGCAAGATTTATTTCTGTATTATATCTTAATATTGCCGAGGCAAAAGTCTGACTTATAATTTGAAATCTTTGGACAAATTCTTTTGTAAATTTATATTTAGGTGTTGCGCTGGAAAAAGCCAGAGCTCCCAGTATTAAATTCCCTACTACTATTGGAAGGACCAGAACAGAGACTGCTCCAATGACACTCATATTATTTCTGTCAATGGATGCTTCTTTCGGAAATGCTGATAAATCGGGGATAACAACAGGTTTAAACTTTCTTAGTTGGCTAGCCATCCATGGGAAAAGTATTTCAGGATCATATGGTACAATATTTTTACCTTCTTCGGATTTCCATGTTGTAGAAATATAAAATTTATTTTTTTTATCCAATTTAAATACAAGGGCTCTATCTGAACCCAGTATTGAAGAAGCTTCATGCAGCCAGAATGTTATTTTATCTGCTATTTCAGAATGTTTGACTGAAACAAAGTCTCTGGATAAATTAGCCAGTAAACTTTCATACTTAACTCTTTCTTCCAGCTGATTTTTATCCTGTTCATTTTTTATGAGGGAAGAAAAAATATGGATGATAAATTTTAATTTTTTTATAAATACTTTATCCCAGGATACAATTTTTGTTTTATATGCAAATAAAAACGATCCTAATATGTGTTCATCTGTTCCCAGAGGGAAAAATAGAAAAGAGGAAGTTCCCATTTTTTGCAGGTTTTTTTTATCGATTACTGCTTCTGCGGGTAAATCTTTAAATGATGATGCAGCAATTATTTCCCCTTTTAGTACAGCAGAAGTTAAATAGGGGAAAGCTTCAGCTGGGTCATAAATAACTGGTTTTGAAGTATTTTCTTTTCTCCAAAAATCACTAATATAGAGGTTCCCTTTTATGTTTCTCTGAAACAATACTGCTATTTCAGCATTAAGAGTAAGTGCAATCTCTTTCATCCATAAATATATTGTTTCTTCAAAATTTTCACTGTTAAAGTTTGCAAAATCGGTAGAAAGAGTTGATAGAAGAGTATCAAACTTTAGTTGATTTTCATCCTGCTGTTTTTCCATTAGTAAGTCCTGCATCTATATTTTTTATACATCAATTTAGAATATTATCACAAATCCCAATTAACTTAATCAATTTTTTATGGAATATTTGTTTAATTTTTTTTGTATGGCCAAATTTCTGGAAATTTTGTTGATAAATACTTTTTCTTAAAAATACTTGACCCTCTTTTAATCTTAATATAAGTTAGACTGACTGGCCAGTCAGGAAAATGACCATACAGTCAGTCCAAGGCCTGGTCGCAACTACGTTGCTGCTCGGCAATGAGTCGTACCGGAAGAGCGAAGCGATGAGGAACGATCTCAGCATCCTAAGGAGGATTATATGAAAAGGATTTTTACGGTATTATTATTAACAGGGTTTGTTTTATCGACTCTTTTTGTTTCCTGTAAAAAAGAGGAAACAGGCACAATTAAAATTGGTGCTATTTTTGCTGTTACCGGGGGAGCTTCTTTTCTTGGTGCTCCTGAGGCTAAAACAGCTGAAATGGTTGTAGAAGGGATCAATGCAAATGGTGGTGTGAATGGAATGCAGATTGAGCTGATTATTAAAGATTCAGCTGCTAATCCTGAAAAAGCCATATCTTTTGCAAAACAGCTTATCGAAGAGGACCAGGTTTTGGCTATTATCGGTCCTTCAACCAGTGGCGAAACAATGCAGATTAAAGATATCTGTGAATCCTACAAGGTTCCACTTGTTGCCGCTGGAGCAGCAGAAGCAATTGTTGACCCTGTAGCCAGTTATGTATTTAAAACACCACAGAAAGATAGCTATGTTGCAAAATGGATTTTTACTACAATGAAATCTATGGGTATAAAGAGGATAGGTGTTGTAGCTGCAAATACGGGGTTTGGAAATGCCGGAAAGGGACAACTGGAAAAATATGCATCTGATTTTGGAATAGAGATTGCAATTGCAGAGACATATGATAAAGCTGCTACAGACCTTACAGCCCTTCTTACAAAGCTGAAAGCTCAGAATGTAGATGCAGTTGTAAACTGGTCAATAGTACCGGCTCAATCTATAGTTCCCAAGAATATGAAGCAACTGGGAATGGAAGTTCCTCTTTTTCAAAGTCATGGTTTTGGAAATATAAAATATGTAGAAGCCGCTGGTGAAGCAGCAGAAGGCATTATTTTTCCGGCAGGACGTCTTCTTGTGGCAGAAAAACTGGCCGATGGTCATCCTCAGAAGGAAAATCTTGTTGCATATAAAACTGCCTATGAGGCAAAGTATGGTGAAGATGTAAGTACTTTTGGTGGTCATGCCTACGATGCTGTAATGCTTGTTATTGAAGCAATAAAAAGTGCAGACAGTCTTGAAAGAAAAGAGATAAGGGATGCTCTTGAAGCTATCTCCGGATTTCCCGGTACTGGTGGAGTGTTTAGTTTTTCAGCCTCTGATCACAATGGTCTTGGTATGGATTCACTGGAGATGCTGACAGTTATGAATGGTCAGTTTGATTTTCTTCAGTAAGGAAAAGAATGAGTCCTGAACAAATTCTACAGTATATCTTTGCAGGCATAACCGTAGGCAGTATCTACGCCTTCGTAGCGATAGGGTATAATATTATTTACAATACTACAGGTATTATTAATTTTGCTCAGGGTGAATTTGTAATGCTCGGTGGCATGATCTCATTTACCCTATCTAAATTTATGCCTCTACTGCCTGCTATTATTCTGGCTGTATTGATAACTGCAGCTATAGGTGGGCTTATTGAAATAGTTTTTATTCGTCGAATGCGCAAGAGCTCTGTTCTTGGTATGGTTGTTGTAACTATTGGGATTTCAATTTTATTACGGGAAGCTGCTCTCTATATATGGGATGAACAAATCCGTGCGCTTAGTTTTTTTACTGGAACAGAAATTTCTTCGGTAAATATTTTAGGTGCAAGAATTTCTCCTCAGGTTCTATGGGTTCTTGGTGTTACTTCTATTATAGTTGGTGGGCTCTATCTCTTTTTTAAGTTTACTTTAACAGGCCAGGCAATGAGAGCATGTTCTGAAAATTCCAGGGCAGCAAAACTTTGTGGAATAAAAACTGATTCTATGGTAAATCTTTCTTTTATGCTTTCGGCTGGTATTGGTGCTCTGGGAGGTTGTGTTGTTTCTCCACTTACACAGACTCATTATGCAATGGGTACGGACCTTGCAATTAAAGGCTTTATAGTTGCTATACTTGGAGGTCTGGGTAATCCTATTGCAGCTGTTGCTGCAGGTTTAATATTGGGGTTATTGGAATCGTTTAGTATAAGTATTTTACCTATGGCATATAAAGATGTAATTTCGGTAATTATTCTTTTAATCATTCTTGTAGTAAAACCTAGTGGGCTTTTTGGTTCTAAACAAGCTTCTTCTCTAAAGGACTTTTAGATGAAACGTTATTATCCTGTAATTATTCTTTTTATAACTATAGTAGTTATTCAAATTTTAACTTTTGTAACCGGGAAAGGATATATGCTCACACAATTAACAATGTCTGCATATTATGTTCTGGTAGCAGTTGGTCTTTGTATGGTTATGGGGTATGCAGGACAAATATCTTTAGGTCAGGCTGGTTTTTTTGCCATAGGCGGGTACACCACTGCATTTTTAACCACTATTGATTTTTCTGATAAAGCTGGAACTGCTATCTATAAACTACTTGATACTCTTGGTTTATTAATTACAAAAGAAACTCTCTATGGTGATACAATAATGCATATGTCTCCCTGGGTTTCTTTATTTTTAGCAGTTATTCTAGCTGGTATTACAGCTTATCTACTTGGTATTCCTGTTTTAAAATTAAAAGGACATTACCTTGCAATGGCAACTATGGGTTTTGGAATTATTATTTACAGACTTGTTCTGGGAACTAAAATTTTTGGAGAAGCCGATGGTATTTCCAATGTTCCTTCGTTTACAATTTTTCCCGGTTTGGAACTTAGTGGTGATTTTTCAACCAGAATAAGCAATTATTACATTGCCTGGTTACTTGTTATTGCAGCTATATTGTTAATGGTGAATCTTATAAATTCCAGGGTTGGAAGGGCTTTGCGCTCTCTGCATGGAGGTGAAGATGCTTCTGATGCTATGGGGGTGGATACAGCCAGATATAAAGTTATAGTATTTGTTATTGGTGCTGTTTTTGCAGCTTTGGCTGGTTTTTTTATGACTCATTATAATGGTGGAATCGGCCCCTCAGAAGCTGGAGTTGGGAAATCTGTACGATATGTGGCAATAGTTGCAGTAGGTGGTATGGCTAATATCTGGGGATCGCTGGTTATGGGTCTAATTCTTAATTTTCTTTCACTGCGAGGTGTTTTTGGCCATTTTGATGATGCTGTTTTTGGAGTAATTCTTGTAGTTATGATGATGTTTATGCCCGAAGGTTTTATCCGTATTGCAGTATACAGGGATATTAAATCCTTTTTTCACAAAATACTTAACAGAAGAAAAGTGGAGAAGATAAAGCTGGAGCATTCTCATGAATAATTCAAATATTATTATGCGTATTGAGAATCTTGATAAATACTTTGGTGGTCTTCATGCTGTTAATTCAGTTGCCTTCGATGTTGAAAAAGGATCAATAAAATCTGTTATTGGCCCTAATGGTGCTGGAAAAACAACTATGTTTAATATGATTGCAGGATATGAAACACCATCTAATGGGCATGTTTTTTTTAATGATATTCTTATAACAGGAAAGAAACCCTGGCAGGTTGCAGAACATGGTGTTTTAAGAACCTTTCAAAATCTTAAGCTTAGTAACCACATGTCAGTGCTGGACAATGTTCTTCTTGGCTGGCATTCCCTTGGTTCAGCAGGATTTTTAGATGGTATGTTTTCTTCTCCTTTAAGTCGAAGAGAAGAAAAAAAGGCTAAAGAAGCTGTATTCCCAATTCTTGAATGGTTAAATATTTTAGATTTAAAAGACTCTGAAGTGGGAAATCTTTCATTTGGTAATCAGAGGGCAGTAGAATTGGCCAGAGCTCTTGCTTCAAACCCCTCTATGCTGCTCCTTGATGAACCAGCAGCAGGTCTTAATATGCACGAAACTACAGATCTTGCAAAACGTATTGAAAAAATACGGGATCAGGGGCGAACAGTTCTTTTAGTTGAACATGATATGTCTCTGGTTATGGATATTTCTGATGAAATTGTTGTATTAAATTTTGGACAGAAAATTGCAGAGGGGAAACCTTCTGAAATTCAGAAGAATGAAGAGGTTGTACGGATCTATCTTGGTGGTGATGATGCTTAAAATTCGGAATCTGGAATCTGGATATGACAAATTAAAGGTATTAAAAGGAATTAGCCTGCATGTTAAATCCGGGGAAATTGTTACAATTATTGGAGCCAATGGTGCTGGAAAGACCACATTATTAAATACTATTACTTCAATTGTTAAAACTACGGGTGGAAAGATAGATTTAAAAGGCGTTGATGTTACTACAGCATCTCCAAACCTTATAGTCAAAAGTGGTTGTGCACTGGTTCCTGAAGGCCGACAGTTATATCCCTCTATGACAGTAAAGGAAAACCTTATTCTTGGTGCCTATACCCTGTATCGAAGGCGGGAACATAAGCTTGCATTGGAAAATTTGGAAAATATTTATACAATGTTTCCTGTTCTTAAAGAGAGGAGATCTCAGCTGGCAGGTACTCTCTCTGGAGGAGAACAGCAGATGGTTGCCATAGGCCGTGCACTTATGTCGGATCCGGATTTACTCCTCATGGATGAACCTTCTATGGGTTTGGCTCCTCTTATTGTAAAAGATATTTTTCGTACTGTTAAGAAGTTAAGGGATAAGGGTAAAACCATCCTTATTGTTGAGCAGAATGCAAAGGCAGTTCTTGAAATTGCAGACAGGGGATATGTAATGGAAACAGGATCCCTTATACTTGAAGGAAGTTCAGAAGATTTACTTGATAATAATGATGTAAAACGTGCGTATCTCGGCAGAGATTATAAAGATTTTACTGATTGATCAAAAAAAATCATACACGGAGGTCACTGTGATTTATTCAAAAGAATATGAAACTATGCAAAGAGAAGACCTGGAACAGCTCCAGGTTGAACGGCTGCAGGTAACTTTAAACAGAGTGTATAGAAATGTATTATTTTATAAAAATCTGTATGATGAAAAAAAAATAGAAATTTCAGATATAAAATCTTTAAAAAACCTGGCTTCCCTGCCTTTAACTTCTAAAGATGACTTAAGGGGAAGTTATCCCTATGAAGCTTTTGCTGTACCCCTTAGAGATATAGTCCGAATACATTCCACATCCGGTACAACAGGAACTCCCATTGTAGTTGGATATACAAAAAATGACCTAAAAATATGGTCCTGTCTGGTAGCCCGAGTATTATCTGCAGCTGGTATAACTGGTAATGACCTTGTTCAGATTGCCTTCAATTATTCTCAGTCAACAGGTGGGTTGGGTTTTCATTATGGAGCTGAACAAATTGGCGCTTCTGTAATTCCAGCTTCCGGTGAAGAGGTTTTGAAGCAAATACAAATTATGAAGGATTACAGAAGTTCTGCTCTTGTATCCACTCCAGGTTATGCATTGCATATAGTTTCCATATTGGAAGAAAATGGTATGGACCCACAGGAATTAAATCTTTCAACAGGTCTTTTTGGATCAGAACCATGGAGTGAAAAATTAAGAACTAAAATTGAATCCAAATTAAAAATTAAAGCTTTTGATAACTATGGACTAAGCGAAATAATTGGACCTGGTGTTGCATTTGAATGTGATGAGCATAATGGATTACATATAAATGAAGATCATTTTATAGTTGAAGTAATTGATCCTGAAACTCTGGAGGTTTTACCTGCAGGAATGGAAGGAGAACTTGTATTTACTACAATTACAAAAGAAGGCTTCCCATTAATTCGGTACAGGACAGGAGACATTTCCAGTATTATAGAAGAACCTTGTGAGTGCGGTAGAACTACAAGGAGAATTAAACGTGTTTCAGGCCGTACAGATGATATGATAATTGTTGATGGAAATAATATTTTTCCATCACAAATAGAGGCTATTCTTTTTGAAATTGAGGGGGTTGAACCCCATTTTCAAATAATTCTTAACAGAGAAGAGGGACTGGATGTTATTGAATTAAAAGTAGAGGTAAGTAGTAATCTTTTTGTTTTTGATGAAATAAGAAAGGTTCAGAGTTTTCAGCAAAAAATTCAGCAGCAATTAATAACCAGTTTAGGACTTCATGCTAAAATATCTTTAATAGAATCAAAAAGCCTTGGCAGGACAAGAGGTGAAAAGATTAAAAGAGTTCTGGATTTAAGGAAATTATAGGTTTATTGTGAAATCAACATTCGACAACTTATCAGAAAATAAAAAACAGAGAGTGATTAATGCCTGTATAGAGGAATTTAGTGAGCGTGGATATGAGCTGGGATCTATGGATGGAATTATAAAACGTGCCGGTATTTCCAAAGGTGGGCTTTATCAGTATGTATCATCTAAGGAAGAGCTTTTCACATTTATTGTAGATTATACATATACCAGTTTATATACTTACTTAAAAAAAAGAGTTGCCCAGGAGATAGAAGTTCTTCCTTCCGATCTTTTGGAACGACTTAAACATGTCTCCGAACTTGCTATAGATTTTTATATAGATCATCCAAAGTTTGTCTATCTTATTGCACGGACATCAAATTTGGCTAATGAGCGAATTGCTGCGAGTGTTCAGGATATTTTTCGGAATCACTTTTTAGAGCTTTTTGGGGATGCAGATACTTCTAAGCTTAGATATTCAAAAGAAAAAATTCTGGAGCTTTCAATGTGGCTGCTTTTAAAAACTCGTTTTGATTTTTTAAATGAAATTAAAACAGAAAAAGATCCTGTAAAAATTAAACAGGATTATATGGATAACTGGGTCTTTTATCTTGGAATAATGAGAGATGGTATCTATTCTAAAAATTGAAAATAGAATAAATTGACATAGTTAGTATTGATCCATATAATCAGCCGAATTACTAATTATTACAGTATTATAAATAGAGGAAAAACTAATGTCAGAATTATTTAAAAATATGGAATTAGATCCCATTTTAGTAAATGCTTTGGAAAAGGAAGAGATAACTAAACCTACTGATATTCAATCAAAGGTAGTATCTGAGATAAAACTGAATAAAGATGTTATTTTTCAATCTCCAACTGCTTCGGGTAAAACCCTTGCTTATATTCTTCCTTTGTTTGAAAGATTAAAAGAGAGCCCTAAAGAGATGAAAGCCGTAATTCTGGCTCCTACTCATGAGTTGGTAATTCAGATACACAGGCAGATTGAACGACTTTCCGAAAATTCAGGACTTGCCATAAAATCAATACCATTAATTGGCGGCGCTAATATTCACCGGCAGATTGATAAACTAAAAAAACATCCACAGATAGTGGTGGGGTCTCCTGGTAGAATCCTTGAACTTGTTGAGAAAAAAAAGATTAAATCACAAAAAATTGAAGTTATTATTCTGGATGAAGTTGATCAGCTTCTGGATATGAATAATTCGGCTGTTGTACTAAAAATTATAAAAAGAATTCCCAGAGAAAGACAATTTATAGCTTCTTCAGCAACTCTTCCCGGAAATATTCTTAAAATATTAGGCACTCTTTCTACAGATTTTTCGTTGATAAAATCAGAAGAGGGGGAGACTATTCCTGATTCAATATCTCATTCTTATCTTTTAGTCGAACAGCGCGATAAAATTCAGACTGTAAGAAAGTTGATCAATAGTATTAAACCTGCAAAAGCTTTAATTTTTCTTAACAATGTGGCTCTTATTGATAATCTAATTTCCAAGCTGGAATTTCATGGAATTAAGGCTCAGGATCTCCATGGAGCAAATCAGAAGATGGACAGAAAAAAAGTTATGAGTGATTACAGATCCGGTAAGCTTAAAATACTTGTTGCGTCAGATATTGCTGCCAGAGGTCTTCAGATGGATGGGATAACACATATTATCAATATGGATATACCTGAAAAATCGAAGGATTATCTGCATAGAGCAGGTCGAACAGGTCGTAATGGTAAGAAAGGGTTTGTTATCTCTCTTTCTACCAGCCGGGAAGCTGTCTTTTTGAAGAAAATTGGAAGAGATTTGAAGATAGAGATTGAGAAAGGGTAGTATATCTATAGTCCCTTTGCAAATACATTTGTTTGCTGTAATTGATCGCCTAAATGAGAGATGGGGGATGGAGGTTAAACAACTATTGCGAGTTTACAAAAGCTTTAGAACGTTCTCCTTATTATTTTCCAGCACAATTGCACCCAGAACAGTATCCAGTTTCTTTAAATCAGTTACAGAAAGGATATGTTCTTTCTCTTCTTTGGAAAGATTATATTTTAATTCAAGCTGGCGTATAATTACATTATGCTTTTCTTCAAGTTCTCCTTTCTCAATACCTTGTTTTATACCTTGTTTTAT
>JAOZPU010000138.1 GCA_029932585.1 Spirochaetia bacterium
CGCATATTAGCAGCACATCTAACCTGACCGGGATGAGGTCTTACTGCATGAATACGTGCATCGTATGCTTTAGATGTACCATGCAAGGCTTCCAGGCTCATGGCTCCTGCAATTTGTGCATGTTTAAGTAGTTTTTCAGCGTCATCTACTGCAAGACACCCTAAACTTGACATAATTTGTGTTCCATTTATTAGTGCAAGACCCTCTTTTGGCTGTAATCTTACAGGTTTAAGACCGGCGTTATCCAGAACTGTTTTAGAAGGAACTCTCTTCCCCTCTTTTAGACATTCACCTTCACCCATAAGAACCAACGCTAAATGTGCCAAAGGAGAAAGATCCCCACTGGCACCAACAGAACCTTGTCGGGGTATATAGGGATAGATTCTATTATTCAGCAATTCAAGAAGGAGTTTTATTACAATAACTCTAATTCCGGAAAAACCTTTGGAGACTGCATTTGCTCTAAGAAGAATAATTCCCCGAACAACATCTTCAGAGAAAGGATCACCTACACTTGTAGCATGGGAACGTATAAGATTTTCCTGCATCTTCTCCGCATCTGAGCTTGAAATAAGTGTATTGGCCAGTTCTCCTACACCTGTTGTTATACCATAAACAATTCTTTCTTCAGAAAGAACTTTTTCTACATATTTTCGTGATTTATTTATTGCAGGAATGGAACTGTCACTTAAACCAACATTTTCAAACTTTCTGCTCACCTTTATAACATCTTCAATAGTTAAAGAATTTCCATCTATCTTAATCATTTAGACTCCTTAGCCCCGACCATGCTCATTAACTTAACCATGTAAAACTTGAAACCAGATATATAACATATATACCAAAAAGCACTGCTCCATGCTTTCTTGTAATTGCCTTTTTAGCAAATAACGTAGTTGCCCTGAATACAAGCAGAGCAATCATCATCACAGGAAACTGGAATGTAAAAAAAGAAGAAGGGACAACTAAACCTGTTCCTGTAACAGAAGCAGAAACACCTACAACAAAAAGAACATTAAGGATATCTGCCCCAATTATATTTCCTATGGCCAACTCCCCATGTCCCTTACGGGCAGCAGTAATAGCTGTAACCAATTCCGGTAGGGATGTACCAAAGGCTACCAAAGTTGCAGCTATAACACTCTGAGGAATACCTACACGAACAGCACCCAATTCGACAGTTGGAATTAAAATCTTTGAAGATACTATAATAAGTGCAATTCCCAAAATTAATTTTATCATGACAATAAGTGATGAAGAAGATTTTTCATCTTCGGCTATATCATTAACTATCTCTCCTAAACCATCACTCTTTTTAACACTTTTCATAGAGGTAATCATATAAATAATAAGAAGGAGAACAAATCCAAACCCAATAAACTGACTTATATTTCCATCCTGAGAAAAACCTGTATCCATAGACAGCCATGGAATAGAAACAGCAATTAAAAGTAATCCAGCCCCAAACTGAAGCCATCCCTGTTTATTAGTTAATGATTTATCAAGCTTAAGAGGTGCTATAAAGGAAGCAAGGCCAATAATAAGAGCTGTATCACATATAACTGAACCAACAGCATTACCTAATGCAAGGTCAGGATTACCCTGCAGAGCAGCACCGACCGAAACTGCTGCTTCAGGTAAGGTTGTACCCAGACTTACTATAGTAGCTCCAATTATCATTTTGGGGATGCCCCATTTTACAGATAGAGCAACAGCTTCATCAACTAAAATATCAGCACCCTTACTAAGGGTATATAAAGTGAAGGCAGCTATTGCTACTAGTACAATAAGAGGGAATCCCTCCAAAGTTGATCTTAATAATTCTTCCACCAAATACTCCTTCCCCGGAATTAAGCTTTTATCAATATATTTTTTATCATATTTTATCAATAAACAAAAGTGATATAAGCATGTTAAGTAAAAATCTATCTATTGTAATAATAACTATTTTATGTTTTCCTGACTAAGCTAAATATTATTCTTTGGAGAACACTTTGGAAGAACATAATTTTTTTGTTACATATAATATTGATCCACTTGCTTTTGATCGCTGCGGCCTTAAATGGGAAACACTCAAAGAAATATCCGATAACTACGATACCATAAAAACCGAACTTGATTTTGTAGGAAAACAGGTTTTGGAACAAATATTAAAGACACCCCATGTTCACTCAATTAATTACAGAATTAAAGAAGAGGAACATCTAATAGAAAAAATTATTAGAAAAACTATCCAGAATCCATCAAGAAAAATAGATCAAAATAATTATAAATTAGAAATTACAGACCTGACAGGTATTAGAGCTCTACACCTTTTTAAGGAAGATTGGATACATATCCACGATTTTATAAAAAACAACTGGGATTTTAAAGAACAACCAGTTGCCTATGTAAGAAACGGGGACTCCACAAGAATTGTAGACTACTATCGCGAAAATAACTGTAAGGTACTTGAACACCCATACGGTTACAGATCTGTCCATTACGTATTAAAAACAAATTATAATAATACTGAATATTTTGTGGAAATACAGGTAAGAACTATTTTTGAAGAAGCATGGGGTGAAATTGATCATGCCATTCGTTATCCATACCATGCAGATAAAGAATTGCTTTTTAGACTCTCTTCAATTCTTAATAGAATTGCTGGAAGTGCAGATGAACTGGGAACATACATACGCTACCTTAAATCACAAACAGAAATTACAGAATATGAATACAGTAATAAAATTAATAGTAAAAATACAATTATTGAAAACCTTAAAAATCAAATTGATGCACTGGAAATAGCCAATGATGAGAAATCCAAAATAACAGAAACTCTTGTTCAATTAGAAAAAGAACCAATATCCGACAGGGGGCAGGTTAAGGAATTCCCCTGGCTGGATACTTTTATGAAAACACCACTTTTCAAAAATATATCTTCCAAAATAGAAGAGATTACAAACTCAGAACAGTTCAAACCAATTGATGTAAGTGAAGATGATCTTAAAATAATGCAAAATGCACAATCAGAATTATTTAAACTATTACAGGAACCGGATAAATTAAAGGCTCTTTTTTCTGATAAACATGTTTCAAAGCTTCTTGAAAATCTTGGAAATAATGATTAAAAATGATATATAAAATAATCTTGCCTGGTAGTGCGCCTCGCTTACTGCTCGGCTATACAACTGTAGAGGATTAAAATGGATATGAAATGGAATCTGGATGCTCTTTATACATCCTTCGAATCAGATAATTTTCTAGGCGATATAAAAGAACTGGATACAAATACAGAAGAGCTCAATATTTGGGCAGAAAAATCATTAATTACATCTGCTGCTGTTCAGGATAATCCTGCAGAAATTGGCAATATTATAAGAAAATACCTGGATTCATATATCAATATTCGAAAACTTTATTCAGCACTGTCTTCCTATGCAGAACTTACTTTCAGTGTAGATGCGTCAAACCATACAGCAAAAAAATATACCGAAATATTGGAACAAAAACTACCTGATATAACAAAAGCTACCGTACAGTTTGCCAGATGGTTATCTTTGGTTAATAATATTGATAAAGTTATTAAAAACTCCGGTCTTTTAAAAGAACATAATTTTTATTTAAAAGAGATAAGTAATAACAGCAAATATTTATTAACCGATAAAGAGGAAATTCTTGCTGCTAAACTAAAAAATTCAGGATCCAATGCCTGGTCTCAGTTATGGAATATTCTTACATCTACAGTAAAAGTTGATATTAAGATTGATGGAGAACAAAAGGAGCTTCCTCTGCCGGTTGTAAGAAATATGGCAAACGAGGCTGATAAAGATATCCGAAAAAAAGCATTTAATGCAGAATTAGCTGTTTATAAAAAATTTGAAGAAGCTGCCGCCGCTGCCCTTAACGGTGTTAAAGGCGAAGTAATTACTCTTTCAGAACTTCGAGGTTACAGATCCCCTCTACACATGACACTAATAAACTCACGAATGGATGAAAAAACATTAAATGCAATGTTTTCTGCAATACAAGAGTACCTACCGGTATTTAGAAAATATTTTAGAAAAAAAGCAGAACTCCTTGGACACAGTAAAGGACTCCCGTTCTATGATCTATTTGCCCCTATAACAAAAAAATCTGATACAGAAAAATCTAAAAAAGATAAGCTTATATTTACATACGACCAGGCAAGAGAGTTTATAGTTAATAAGTTTAGAGAATTTAGTGATAATCTGGCTGACTATGCTGATAATGCCTTTGAAAACAACTGGATTGATGCAGAGCAAAGAGAAGGGAAACGTGGAGGTGCTTTTTGTGAAAATCTCCATGTAATAGGTGAAAGCAGAATTATGTCAAACTTTGATGGTAGTTTTTCCGGGCTAACAACCCTGGCTCATGAGCTGGGACATGGGTATCATGGACATTGCCTTAAAAATGAAAGCTTCCTTAACTCAGACTATCCTATGCCATTGGCAGAAACTGCTTCTATTTTCTGTGAAACCCTTATTATAAACGCAGCAATTAAAAATGCTTCTGAAACTGAGGCCTACACAATTCTTGAAAACAGTATTCAGAGTGATGCTCAGGTTATTGTGGATATTTACAGTAGATTTTTATTTGAGTCTGAACTTTTTGAAAAAAGAAAAGATTCATCCCTCTCTGTAGATGAATTAAAAGATATTATGATAAATGCTCAGAAAGAGTCTTATGGGGAGGGTCTGGATCCGAAACAACTTCACCCTTATATGTGGGCCTGTAAACCTCATTATTACTATGCTGATTTTAACTTTTATAACTTTCCTTATGCTTTTGGCTTATTATTTGCAAAAGGGCTCTATGCAGAGTACTTAAAAACAGGAAAATCATTTATAGAAAAATACGATAATCTGTTAAAAGAGACTGGAAAGAATAATATTGCAGATGTAACATCTATGATGGGTATAGATATTCAGTCTACTGAATTCTGGAAAAAATCATTAAAGCTTACAGCAAAGGATATTGAAAAATTTATCTTGTTATAGCTTTTTAGAGAATCTCCACATAGCCCAAATCTCCGTTAACTCTAATTTTTTGACCTGTTGTAATCAATTTTGTAGCATTTTCAATAGAAACAACAGCTGGTATCCCATATTCCCTGGCTATTACAGAGCCATGAGTCATTGGCCCTCCTACTTCAATAACAACTGCAGAGGCGTTAATAAACAAGGGAGTCCAGGCTGGATCTGTAAAAGGAGCAACAAGTATTTCTCCGGATTTAATAGATTCCTTTCCAGGATCAGTAATTACTTTGGCAAATCCCTCTACAATTCCAGAGGAAACAGCCATTCCCGGTAGGGCTCCATCTGGCATTCCATCTGTACTATAAGATGGTCTGGGAATAGTACCATTACCGAGTATTACCCGTGGAGGCTCAATATTTTTAAATCTTTCAAAACGTTCTTTCCGTTCTTCTATTTTTTTCTGAAGTAATTCAATTTCGCCAGAAGAAAGATTTTCTTCTTTCTCCACTTTTCCAACTAATTCAATTAATTCATTAATTTCTAAAAACCAAATTAGATCTTTATTTAATAGAACAGATTTATCTGCTAAAAGAATAGTGGAGTTTTTAATTTCATGTCGAATAAGAGACATTAAACGCATAAGATAATATTTTCCATGTTCTCTTAGAGGCATATACCCCCTATATAAACTTAGAAGTTTGTTTATTTTCCTTGCTCTGAAATAGCCTATAAAACCTGGAGCAGAGGAACGAACCTGGTTTACCAGTTTTTCTACAGCAGCTTCTGCCTGAGCCGTAAGGTTATTAAAGTGCTTACGGTGAGATCCACTTTTTTCATTTTCTGATTGGCTTATCATCATTTTCAAAAGAGACTCCGGATTTTCTTTCCACCTGGCATTTTTTATATCAATTTCACTAAGACCTCTAATTCCAAATCGTGCTATAAATTTATCCCATGCAGCAAAAAATTCTTCTGTACTTTCAAGGCTTCTTCCTTTATCCAGGGTTGAATTGTTTAGGGATGATATTTTTAACAGCGAAACCAATTTTGTTGAATGTTTTAATAAATCTGCAAGATCTCCTGTTTCAAGATCCATTTCTGTTGTAATATTCCCAATAAGACCGCGTTCAATTGCAGATAGTTCCTCTTCCAGAGTATCATCTTCCACCCAACTGCGAACGTTTGTACCTATTTTTTTCCAGGAGATAAGAGCTGGAGCCATAGTCCCTAAAAGAAAAGCAACAAAATCAATAAAACCTTCCAACTGAGTTCTAAGATAAATAAGACGATCAGATGTTTTTACAATCTCTTCGTAATTATTTTTTAGTATCGAAAAATTCTTTTCCAGACGAGCCGCGGCAGCTTTTCTATTTTTAACAGGATTTTTAGCTAAATTACTTTTTAGTAAAAAAGGTATTACTTTACGTGCATAATAAAAAACTGATGAAATTTGTATTTTTTTCTCAAACTCTTTAATTCCTTTAATAACACCTGGATAGGATAAAGACTCCTGTACCCCCTTCCCCATAAGGTAATCAACCCCCTGCAAACCGGTTGAGTATTTTTCACGAATAAACTTTCGTGTCATAAAGGGAGTAACTTCAATATAAATTCGTTCACCAGCTTCTGCAATATATGGATTATATACACCAGGCTTTTTGGGTCGTCCAAAAGGCAGGAAAAGGGATAATACAGATCTACCCATAGGACTTACAGGTGCAGTCATTACCTGAATATGCCCGAGACTAACATAGATACGATGATCTTCTCTTCCCCTGGGTGACTCAGGTAAAGGAAACAGTGTCGTTACCGGCCTGGTCTGAAGAAGGTAAAATATCCCATCTTCCAATGCCCATTCAATATCCTGGGGTGTTCCGTAATGATTCTCAATTTTTAAAGCAATTTTGCAAAGCTCTTTTATCTGGGAATCATTAAGAGTCCGTAACATTGATTGTTCTCTTTCAAGTTTTTTTGTAACAATACCTCCTTTTCCATTAGGATATATTGCAATCTTTTTTTCCTGAATATTTGCAGACAGAATGGCAAAGCTTTTTTTATCCAATATGTAATTATCCGGATTAATTAGTCCGGACACCAAAGCCTCCCCCAGACCAAAACCTGCATCTATGGTCATTGAATTCCTGTTCCCGGATACAGGATCAACAGTAAATAGAATACCTGAAACATCTGGTCTTGCCATTTTCTGGATAACTGCAGACAGCTTAACTTCCCTATGTGAAAATCCTTTTTCCATCCTGTAAAGTATAGCCCTGTCAGTAAAAAGAGAAACCCAACACTTTCTTATATTTATTAGTATATTTTCCAGACCCTTAATATTTAAAAAGGTATCCTGCTGTCCTGCAAAAGATGCACCAGGGAGATCTTCGGCTGTAGCACTGGAACGGACAGCAAAAAAATTATCTTCACCAAATTCTTTTAACCTTTCACTCACTTCCTTCGAAAGTTTTTCAGGAATATCAATCTTTTCAATGGTTTCTCTAATTAACTTACCAGTTTTCCTTACCTCATCAAGATTTTCTGATTTTATTGTTTTAAGTTTAGTATAGATTAATTCCATTTCCGGATAACTATTTATAAAATCGGTGTAAGCAACTGTGTTTATAATAAATCCTGGAGGCACCGGAAAGCCAGCCTTTGTCATTTCTCCAAGATTCGCCCCCTTACCCCCGGCAATGTCCAAACTTGTAGAATCTATATCTTTAAATGTTTGTGTATATTTAAATATCATATTTCTCCTCACATTATTTCACTTTATAACAGGTAATCATTTCTATCAACCACAGGAGGAGCAATATAATCCAACCTTGAT
>JAOZPU010000139.1 GCA_029932585.1 Spirochaetia bacterium
TTGGAAATTTTTATCTGGTTTTCTGCCCGAGAATATATACTCCATTTCCTATACTTTCCATTTTCAATAATGCAATTCCACTGTTCTTTAAATATTTAGCTATATGAACTTCCATAGTAACAAATGCATCTCCGGAAAATGAAAAGACTACAAGCAAAAGACCTTCATGCTTCAATACACGAACTGCTTCAGATAAGTATATTGGTGCATTGGATGTTACTATAAAATCAAATCTATTATTCTCATAATTCAATTTTGCAGCATTTCCTATTTTAAAGTTTATATTAGTATTACCGCTTTTTTGAGCTTTTCCCCGTGCAATATCCAGCATTTCCGTAATTTGGTCTATTGCCTCAATGGAAGATGATGGGAAAAATTCGGCAGTTTTAAATGCAGAAAACCCTGTACCAGTACACAGATCAATAATTTCCTTCGGCTTATTGAAAATATGTGTTAATCCGGCTTCTAAAGCCTTATGGTAGTCCGGTCCGCTTCTATCTATTTTTTTATCATATGTTTTACTTACCATTTTAGGGAAAATCAACATTGCCTTTAAAAACAGTTTTGATTTCATTACACCGGGATTCTTTAAAATAAATTTTATTAATGGAGCAAAGAAAAATACCTTTATTTTAAAAATATTAAGCATGATTAGTTTCTTCTTACATGTGATCGTATAAGCGAATTCAAAATTAAGATCTCTCCATCTTCCCATTCCCCCGAATGGCTGTAAATTACTCTGCTTACTTCATCTATAACCAGGGTATTGTACTCATTATCTGTAAGTTTCCAGCTTTTTACTAAAACTGAGTTATTATCAAAAACATAATTACGTTTTGTATGATCTTTAGCCTGACCCTTAATTACAGTTTTAATTAGAAACCCAGGTATCAGAGTTGCTTTCAAATTAACTATGAGAATAGTTTGAAACTGACTGAAATCAAGATCTTCCTCAAATGCTTCCAGTGTAGGCATGAATATTTTGCCTTTATCTCTTTCATCGGGATCGAAATATACCAATAAAGTTATCTTTCCCTGTAAAATTGACGAATCCCATCTTTTGCCATTAGCATAACTGCCATTGTCTCTTTCAAGAATAATATGTTGCAGAATTTGTGTTCCCTGATCTGGAGATTCTGCCATCAAAAAAATAAGTGGGATAAAAACAAGAAATATTACCACAGCAGAATACTTCAATATGTACCTCCCAATCTATGCCACTGTTAGTTTAAGCTTATTCCGGATTTACGTCAAATTTTATTCAAAACATAAAAAAATAAATTATCCGGATCCCATATCCAAAAACACACAACGTCTTTACAAAACAAACATAAAAGGGATAATACCCATATGAGGATTGTGTGTTGTATATTGAATTGGTCTGTTTTTGGCTTTTCCCGCCAGTTACAGTGCTCTATATTAGAGAAGAAGTATTATTAAGGTAAAAAATGAGACAAAGCGCAAAAAGCTGTTTATGAAAAGCGGAGAGAAATTAAGCCCGGAAGTTATAATTAAAATGAGGGCTGCAATAAACGATGCAGAGGGCCAGGAGGTTTTGTTTACCGGCTATATATCGGAAAACGGACTGGTAGCTGATGTAGAAGTTGCTGCAAGAGGTCATGATAATGCTGCTCCGGCACTGTATCCCTTTATGCTTGAGAGTGATGTTGTCATCCATAACCATCCTTCCGGAGTTTTAAAACCAAGTAATCCAGATTTGCAGATTGCTTCAACTTTGGGAAATCAGGGGATAGGGTTCTATATTGTTAACAATACAGTCACAAAAGTTTACTGTGTAAGTGAAGCCATAGAGAAGCGAAAGAGTGAAAAGCTGGATTCTGAAGAGGTTTGTGGTTTTCTTCTTCCCGGTGGTGCATTAAGCAGGAAAATTGAGAGTTATGAAACCAGGGATGCTCAGGTCCAGATGACAGAGGGCGTGGTAAATGCATTTAATAATAATCTAATAAATATTACTGAAGCCGGTACTGGTGTTGGAAAATCTTTTGCCTATCTTGTACCGGCAATAAAATGGTGTCTGGCTAATAATGAAAGAGTTGTAATTTCTACAGCAACAATAAATCTTCAGCAGCAGCTTATTGAAAAGGATATTCCTCTTATAACAGGATTGCTTGAGAAAGGGGGCAGGGGGCTCAAGAGTGTTCTGGTAAAGGGCAGGGGTAACTATGTTTGCCTGCGACGTCTTCATGAACAGCTTGAAGATAACTCCCTCTTTCAGGAAGAAAACAGTACATTGCAATCAATTTATGAATGGTCAGGGACTACAGCAACAGGAAGTAAATCGGATTTATCATTTGTTCCGGAGTATACAGTCTGGAGCTCTGTTTGTTCCGAATCTGATTCCTGTATGGGAATGCGATGTTCCTACAGGGAAAAATGTTTTGTAATGAAGCTGAAAAAAGAAGCTGCTTCTGCAAATCTTCTGGTTGTAAACCACCATTTGTTGTTTTCTGATCTGGCTATGAGAATGAATGGAGCCGGGTATGAGGGAACAGCTGTTTTACCCCCATTTAACCGTGCTATCTTTGATGAGGCTCATACAATTGAAAATAGTGCCACAAGTTTTTTCTCACAAATTTATAATAAATTCATTCTTATAAAGCATGTTGGTAAAATATTTTACAAGCGGAAATCAAGGAATATGGGGCTTGCAGTAATTATGCAGAAAATGATGCCCCACCCTGAAGACTATAAAGATGTTCCTGTTCTGGTTTCGGGTATTAGAATTTCAGCTGAAACTTTAGATACAAATACAGCATACCTTATGAATGGTAGTTATTCCCTACGCCTGACTTCACAAATTAATGCAGATTTAATAGATCCTGTTCTGGATAGTATAAGAGATTTACATAAAAAAATTATTAAGCTGGTAAGCTATGTAAATGATGGCGGTGAAATACTATTTTCTGAGGATGAAGATAATTCTGATATTTTTGAAATGAAGGTTGCTATGCGGCGTTTAAAAAATACTGCAGCAGTTTTAAATGGGTTCCTTGATTACCTTACTAAAGAAGATAATATTTTCTGGATTGAACAGAAAAAGACGAGTAAAGGAGAACTGTTTTATTCTTTTTCAAATACTCCTCTGGATATTTCAGATATGATGAATAAAGCAGTTTATGAACCATTACCAACAACAGTGTTTACTTCTGCAACCCTGGCAGTTCAGAAAAAGTTTAAATTCTGGAAGGGGAGGATTGGCCTGGACAGGATGGCTGATAATAGAGCCGAGGAATTTTTGCTAAGTTCTCCCTTTAATTATAGAAAGCAGGTTATGCTTGGTATTCCTGATGATGGCCCTGATCCTGGAAGTCCTGATTTTCAATCTTTTATCTCAAGTATTATCGTGGATGCTATAGAGATATCTGAAGGCAGTGCTCTTGTTCTTTTTACCTCCTATGGTATGCTTAATGCTACATATAATGAACTGGAACCTTTACTTACCCGTCAGGGACTGACAGTAATGAAACAGGGGGGACAGGATAGATCAAAACTGTTATCCAGTTTTAATAAAGATATTTCCAGTGTTCTGTTTGCAACAGACAGTTTTTGGGAGGGTGTTGATGCTCCTGGTGATTCCCTTAAACTGGTTATAATATGTAAACTTCCTTTTCGGGTTCCAACTGACCCCATTATCAAAGCCCGTATAGAAGCCATTGAAAAAAATGGTGGAAATCCATTTATGGATTTATCACTGCCCGAAGCAGCTATGAAACTTAAACAGGGTTTTGGAAGATTGATGCGGAGAAAGACAGACCATGGGATCGTTTTGATTCTTGATCCCCGAATAATTAGAAAGAGGTATGGGCCTATTCTTTTGGGTACATTACCAGAAACAGCAAAGAGTATTGGGAGTTCAAGAAAAATTCTTAATGATATGGAAAATTTTTTATACAATAATTCTAATTTATAATTTCATAAATAAAAAGGTTATCACAAATGAATAAACATTATGTTTAAACATTTGGATAACCTGTTCTTTAACTATAAGTAAAAAAAATTATTCAATTACAGCAAGTATATCAGCCATTCTTAAAAGCAGATGATCTGTACCATCGATAGATACTGTTGTTCCTGCATATTTATCATACATAACTTTTTGGCCAGCTTTAACTGTAATCATATCTTTATCATCACCAATTTCTACAACTACACCTGTTTGTGTTTTTTCCTGAGCAGTCTGGGGTATAAAAAGGCCTCCGGCTGTTTTTTCTTCTGCCTCTTCTGTTTTAATAAGTACCCGATCACTAAGTGGTTTTACTTTCATTATTTCCTCCGAATTTATTTCTAATAGTATTATACAACCTAGAGAGGTAGCATACTACGTCTCTACTACTGGTTCTAGGAGAATATAAACATGAAAATTGAGATCGTCAAGGAGTAAGGACATAAAGCTTTTATGTTATGTCACATTTTAAATTTAATTAGTGACTTTTATCTAATATGAGAGTCACTAACTGGTATATGAGCATTATGTAATAAAATAAATAGCTTGCCTTCTTTTATTATGCTTTGTATCTTCTTCTCGTGGAGAAAGTGAATGGAAAGCTGGAGAGATGAATTTTCTAAAGGTAGAAAATGTATTATCCGTAAGGATCTTAGGGGTGCTCTTAATCACCTTCATCGTTCAATAAAAGATTGCCCTGTTGAACATGAGATAGCTCTTGCTGATATTTTTTTTAATTTGGGAATTGCCTTTAGAAAAATGGGATTTATTAAACCTGCAGTAAGAAGTTGGGATGCTTCTATGTGTGCAGATAAAAACGGATCAGGTGTAGCCATTTTAAATCAACTATTTCCGGGAAATCGTTTATCAGAAGATAGATATAATTTTTATTTAATACAACTTTCCACATATCTGCAAGTCAAAAAATCTGGTAAGATTGAATCAGAAGCTGAACAGGATATGATTATAGATCTTCTGGACATTTACTGGGAACAAATAATTGATTCAGGTATTCTTTATAAGCAGAGTCAGTCAGAAAAAAATATAATTTTTAAAGATATTAAAATAGATTTTCCATATATGGATGTTTCATTTGGATTAACTGAATCTGAAATAGAAAGTTTGGGCAAAATTATCCCTTTTAAAGTAGAAATTAACAAATAACAGCCTGAATTAAAGGTTATTAAATTGACAAGAGTTATTTTGGCTCTTTTTTTGTTCTAAATTTGATTTATGTGTTATTTTGACACATTATATTTATTAAAAATATTATAACAAACCAAAAATTTAAAAAATAAATATTTAAAATCTTATACCAGAAGTACTTAGAATTATGACTGCTATTGTTGGCACAGTTATTGCTTGTAAGGAAGTAGTAATATGGGAGGACATAATGGCAGCAAAAAAAATAATTTATACAGAAAAATCTCCATACGATGATGAAAATGTTTTATCTATATATTTGAAGGAAATTAATAAAATAGATCTTTTAACAAGAGAAGAAGAAAATAATTATGCCAGAAGTGCAGCAAAGGGTGATCCTGCTGCTATTGAAATGTTAATTAAATCAAATCTGCGTTTTGTAGTAAATGTAGCAAAGAAATACCAGAAACAGGGCCTTCCTCTTTCTGACCTTATAAATGAGGGAAATATTGGCCTTATGAATGCCATTGAAAGATATGATGTGGATAAGGGGTATCACTTTATCTCTTATGCAGTATGGTGGATTCGTCAGGCAATATTGAAGGCCATTTGTGAAAAAGCAAGAATGATCAGACTACCTTTAAACAGAGCAAATGAGTTAGTTCAAATTCAAAAAGCAAGTAAAGCTCTTCAGGGTGAAAAGGGAGAAGATGCAAATATCAGTGAAATTGCAAGGGCTACTAATATGAAAGATGACCATGTTGTAGCTTTGATGAATATTTCCAGAGATTTAATATCTTTAGAGACTCCTGTTTATGCAGAGAAAGGAACCAGTCAGCTTGCAGATTTTATTGAAGATGAAGATTATAAATCTCCGGATGCAATTGCTATAGAAAATTCTCTGAAAGCGGAAATAAATTCAATTCTTGCAACATTAACTGAAAAAGAATCTAAAATAATTCAGTATAGATATGGGCTAAATGGTTATACCCCTTTATCTTTGAAGGATATAGGTGACCGATACAATCTTACAAAAGAGAGAATCCGGCAGATAGAGAAGAAAGCTATTAAAAGACTTCAGCATCCATCCAGAAGTCAGCATCTAAAAGCATACACCGCTTAATAGCGTTTATTATAGATTAGCCTGTGTGTCATCAACCTTGACATATGGGCTTTTTTTTTATATTCTAACTGTAGCTAAACAGTATAAAAATAATACAATAAAACAACATTAGAAAAGCAAATAAGAAAATTAAATATGCAAAGATAACAGTGGAGGAAGAAGTATTTATGGCTAAACAAAAACTAGTCTATTTTTTTGGTGGTGGAAAGACAGAAGGTAATGCAAAAATGAAAGACCTTCTTGGTGGAAAAGGTGCAAATCTTGCGGAAATGACAAATATCGGAGTACCAGTACCTCCCGGATTTACAATTTCAACAGAAGTTTGTAAAGCATTTAATGATAATAACAGAAAATATCCTAAAGAACTGGATGATCAGTTACAGTCTAATTTAACAAAACTTGAAAAATTAATGGGTAAAAAACTTGGAGATGATAAAGATCCTCTTTTAGTATCAGTAAGGTCAGGTGCAGCTGTTTCAATGCCTGGTATGATGGACACTGTTCTTAACCTTGGTTTAAATGATGTTTCTGTAGAAGGTCTTTCTTCAAAGTCCGGTAATGAACGTTTTGCATGGGATGCATACAGACGTTTTATTCAGATGTTTGGAAATGTAGCTATGGGGCTGGATCTTGATGTATTTGAAGATATTCTTGGTGATCTTAAAGCAAAGAAAAAGGTAGACGATGATACTGATTTAACAGGTGATGATCTTAAAGAACTTGTAGATCTTTATAAAAAAGCCTATAAAAAAGCAATTAAAAAAGATTTTCCTCAGGATCCAATGGAGCAGCTTCGAGTATCAATTGGTGCTGTTTTTGGTTCATGGAACAATGACAAAGCAGTTAAGTATAGAAAATTGAATGACATTCAGAATTTAATTGGAACTGCTGTTAATGTTCAGTCAATGGTTTATGGAAACTTTGGTGATACTTCCGGTACAGGTGTGTGTTTCTCAAGAGACCCCTCTACAGGTAAGAAAGTTTTTTATGGTGAGTTTCTTATGAATGCCCAGGGTGAGGATGTTGTTGCTGGTATTAGAACTCCCCTTAAAATTGACGGTCTTAAAAAGATTAACAAACCTGCTTTTGAAGAACTTGTATCTATTAAAGATATGCTTGAAAAACATTACAGTGATATGCAGGATATGGAATTTACAATTGAGTCAGAAAAACTTTTTATTCTTCAAACAAGAAATGGAAAGAGAACTGGTGCAGCTGCAGTAAAATGTGCAGTAGATATGGTTGCTGAAAAAATGCTTACAAAATCAGAAGCTATTATGCGTGTAACACCAGATCAGCTTGATCAGCTTTTTCACCCAATGATTGATCCAAAGTTCCGAAAAGAACTTACCGTTCTTGCAAAGGGACTTAATGCATCACCTGGTGCTGCCAGTGGACAGATTGTTTTTTCTGCCGACGATGCTGAAGCATGGGCTAAAGATGGTAAAAAAGTACTTCTTGTACGAAAAGAAACATCTCCTGAGGATATTGGTGGAATGGATGCTGCTGAAGGTATTCTTACTTCCACTGGTGGTATGACCAGTCATGCAGCTGTTGTTGCCCG